>JBDTZK010000066.1:0-8154 GCA_040005195.1 Pseudoxanthomonas sp. | reverse complement strand
ATCCGCAGGGCCAATGGGCCACCGCCGCCAAGGCAAGCTCCTCTTACGGTAGCGCCAACACCGCGGGGGCGGATTCGCAAGACGGCTACGCGCCATGGCAAGCCACCGGCGCGCCCAATGGTGAAAGCTGGAGCAACAACAGCCAGGACATCGGTTTCGACTGGCTGGAGCTGAACTTCGCTACGCCAGTGGCTGCGACAGAAGTGCGGGTAGTGACCTCGGCAAGGGAATCGGCCGAATCGATCAGCAAAGTGGAACTCATCGCCAGCGACGGCACCGCCCACACCGCGTGGTCAGGCCTGAGCGACACCAAAAGGGATGAGCGTGGTGCGCGCAGCTGGATCGTGCGCAAGTTCGATGCCACGCCTTATACGGTCAAGGCAGTCAAGGTCACCTTTGCCAATAATGTCTCGAGTGGCTACAAGACGGTAGACGCCGTGCAGCTGATCGGCATCAAGTAAGGCCGTTTTCGCGCTCCCCTGCATGACCTGGGTTTCCAACAGGTGCGCAGCACACCTGTTGGCTGGAAAAGCGGTTGGCCGAGCGCAGGAACAAGGCGATCACCCTAGCGCAGCTAGTTCGGCCACCCCAGAAATCACTTTTCTGGAATAGCCGAAACATTATCTAGCATGGGGTCGAGGTAATCGTGCCAAAGACAGGCTCGTAACCAGTAAAGACTTGTTGTGACGAACAACCAGTCGGTGTACAGGTTTGTACCGTTTGATACGTCGCTGTGTAGCCAACGATCCCATAACCGCCTATCGCACAACCACCACCAGGGCCACCGCCCCCACCCCCGCTTGGGCCACTACCAGTCCAACTACTGTTGTAATACCCTTCAGCATGAAACTGCCCGGATAGCTTCACGTATGTATATAAAGAACATTTGGTTCCGTTACATATTGTTAAAGTGTTGGGGTTACCTTGACTATCCACCCAGCTATCAACTGTCTGGTTTACTGTCGTAAATATGAAGGTATATGTATCTCCATTAGCAAGTCCAGCGCCCACTTGGCAGGTGCTTCCACAATAAAACCTGCCTACGTACTTTGCCAATGCAACAGTAGAAACGAGAAGAGCAAGCACAAGAAATATTTTCGCTTGTATTTTCATCAGACAAACTCCTTTTAGTCTTAGTTATTTCCTGGTTATGAGGCGCTGCCCCAATTGTTGCGCCTGCAACAATTCATTTGACGATAGCCCATTCGAAAACTGATTAGCCCATCGCGTTGAAATTTCTGATTGATTCAACTGGCTGTTTGCATAGGCGTATGCATATGCCTTGATCGGATCTTTCTGACTGAACAAGCCAATCCGATAATTCTCAGCGAGCCGCGCATAAGCATCGAGGCTTCCTGCAGAGGCTGCCATATTGAGATACTTAAGGGAATCCTGCTTATATTTAGCAATAAGCAATGGATCTAATGCATTGGTTTCATCGTTAAATAACGATGCAGCTATTGCCGGAAAATCAAGCTGGGCTTGTAAATTACCTTTTTCCGCCGCAAATTTTGCGAGGTCGTAGGCGCTATGCTTGCTATCTAGTGCCGAACAATCCAAACCCTCTACTCTTGAGTTTTGGAATTGCTTCTTTTGTTCGTCGGTCATGTCCTGCGGCAAGGCCAAGCTGTCATCGGCGGCATGCGCGCACCGTAAAATCGCGTATGCATCAGCGTAAGCGCGCTCTGATGACATAGATGCAGGAATAGAAGTTGAGGAGCGGTCCCGCCCCAGTTGTGCGACGGCCCCTTTCTCCTGCTGCCCCTTACTAGCTGACGCCGCATTAGGAACGCTAGCGACCCGAGGAGCCTCAATTGCAAGGCTTTTATACGGCTCTATCAGATACACATAGGCGATTGATGCTAGCAATAGAACAGTTACCACAACAATACCGAGCAATAGCCTTGACATATCCCTTACTCCCTTCGTTGTATGGCCCCACAAAAGATTACGGCCTTTCCATGTACGCGCTATGGCAATCGATAACTTATCTATGGACTTTTGTCAACTCCGTGCTACCGCTAATAACGGGCCGCGCGCCGGTGCTGGACACCGGGTCGCCGACAAGGATGGTTTCCGATGAGCCGTCCGGCCAGACGATCTTGAAGGTACTGCCCGGCGGCAATGACGAAAAGGGCGCGCCACTGCTCGCACGGTAAACCGCCGCCGCCTGGCTTGCGCCTTGCATCCTGCTCTCCACCGGCGCCTGCATCGAGACAACCGATATCCGGGTCAGGCTTCGATACTGCGGCTTGACCGTATCAATGACTACGCCTGCCGCAAACGCGGCGTACGCGACGAACAGCAGTATCCAGAACCCGTTCTTCGCTTTCCGCATGAAACGCTGGTGGTTCATTTACGCACCCCGATATCTGACATCAGGCTATCGACCATCGCATTCAAGTTATCCACTCCTTGCCGTGACACACCGGCATCCAAAACAAACGTATAGAAATCCTGTGAGCTGTCTCGCGAACAGATCCCGCCATTCGCGCAGTACGACGTCATCAGCACGCCGTGTGCACTGCAATCGGCGCCCAACCTGCAGGCTGCGATCTGCCACGCCCATTCCGAATACTGCGAGCCGGAAACCCTTCCGAAATAGGCTTCCTGTCCACTGGACGCGACGCCCATGACGGACGAGAGGGCAAGAAATGCCTGCGGATCGGCGGAATCGAGCACACGCCGGACCAGATCCTGCTTGTATTCATTGCTGCTCGACAGGGATTCGCCCATCGCCAACAACGCGGCCTCGGCAGCGAGGCTTCCCGCACTCGCCGCCTCGATGCGCTTGGCGCGCAGGGAGGCCAGGGAGAAACCATCCTCCGGGACGAATCGCTGGCAGCGATTACTGACCCGATCACGCGCCGATGCCATGGCTGCGGTTGCCCAACCTTTCATTTCCAGTATCTGGCGGGTATCGCCCGCATAACCGGCCGGATTGGACGCAAAAGCGGCGCAATACTCGATCACTTGGCTCACTTCCCACAACGCCGCGGGGTCCCCTGCGGCTTCCTTCGCGCGCAGGCGATGCCGATACGCATACAGGTCGCTTGCGCCAGCAAAATCCATCCGCACATCATTCGCGCGGAAAGACGGCTGACCAGTGCTTGCGCGCGCCACTTGCACGGGCGACGCCCCGTCCGCGTGCGCCACAGCCTGCATGGGCAGAATTCCGCCAACACCGTTCGACATTCCCTGATACAAGACAATCACCGCGAATAAGCCGGCAACCAACAGCATCAGCAAATTTTGTGATCCGGGAATGCGCATGGAACGGGAATATTTTCCTGAAGACCGGCCTGATGTCCGGACGTGTCGGGCAACGGCGGCAGTGCATCGCCGCGCGCGCATCGCGCAAAAAGCCATCCAGACCTTCCTGCCGCGCACTCCGTGAAACGGAATGAGCAGCGCGGCCACGCAGTTTAATGCAGACTTCAGGTCTTGCGCGCGGTCGCAGCGTCTTGACCGCAAGACCGTGACGTCCATCATTCAGCCATTCAATATCGAGCAGCACCATGCCCTATCTGGAACTTTCCCTCCGCTGCAGCGAGTCCGAACAACCCCGCTACGAACATGCACTGGAAGAGGTCGCGGCACTTGCAGTCACGTTGCTCGACGCGGACGCCGACACCAGCAACGAGCACGCGATCCTGGAGCCGGGCGTGGGACAGACACCGTTGTGGCATGCGCTGGTGCTGACCGCGCTGTTCCCGGCGGACACCGACGCACTCGCATTGCTCGCCGCCCTGGAAGCGTTCGATCCCGGGCTCGACTGGTCCGGCGCCGGGTTCCGCACGGTCGAGGACCAGGACTGGGAACGCGCCTGGATGGACCAGTACGTGCCACTGCGTTTCGGCGCGCGCACGTTCATCGTGCCGTGGAACCACGAACTCCCGGAAGACGCGGACCATGCCGAGGCCGCCGTCGTGCGACTGGACCCGGGCCTGGCGTTCGGTTCCGGCACGCACCCGACCACCGCGCTGTGCCTGCGCTGGCTCGACCAGTTGGCAAGTGAAGGCGCGCTCCGCGACGTCACCGTGCTGGATTTCGGTTGTGGCTCGGGAATACTGGCCCTGGCCGCACTGAAACTGGGCGCGGTCCAGGCGGTCGGTGTGGACAACGACCCTCAGGCGCTGATCTCCACCTTCGACAACGCCGAACGCAACGAGGTTGGCGCGCAGTTGGCGGTGTACCTGCCGCAGGACGAACCCGCAGCCACTTACCCGGTCGTGGTGGCCAATATCCTGGCCTCGGCACTGGATGCCCTGGCCGACACCCTGGCTGCACGGGTCAGCCCGGGCGGACGCATTGCCCTGTCCGGCATCCTGCACGGCCAGCAAGAGGAACTGCTCACCCGTTATGCCAAGTGGTTCGATGATCTGGTGGCGACACAGGAAGGGGACTGGATGCGCATCGATGGCGTGCGCCGTTGACCAACCGGTAGGAGCGCGCCGTGTCCGCGATGCTTTCACCTTCGGAAAGCGCTCTATGCCAGGGAAGAGAAGATCAGGCAACGGATCGCGGGCAGGGCCGGTTTCTACCTTGCAGCGTTTTGCCGTGATTGAATAGCGGCATGTTCTTTTCCTGTCCCCACTGCCGTGAACTGGTCACCACCGACCGGGAGACGCGCCTGCCTCCGCCCATGTGCCCGCGTTGTGGCGGCGTATTGAGGGAACAGCAGGCGCACGTCACGACCGCCGCGCATGCAGCCCCGGACGAGGCTTCAGAAAGTGGAAATCGCAGCTTCGCCAGCTTCCTGCGCAGTGATGAGGCCGTGGAGGTGCGACTTGCCGAGCCCGTGATCGAGGCAGAGAAAGCCGGTGATGATCCAGTGGGCGGGGCGCCCGTGGCGGACGCCATCGATCCGATGCGCCAACCCGCGGAGAGTCTGCAAGAAGATGCACCAATATCCGCGGCGCACGACAGAAGTGACGAGGTCGACCTGCTTTCGATCCCTCCGGAAATCGTCGCCTCACCGTCCACAACAGGGGCGCAATCGCCTGCTCCGGTTTCCGCCCCAAACTTCACCCGCCATACCGCGCGACGCTCACTGGCGCCGCGCACCGCACGTTGGCAGTGGGCGGCCCTCATCGTGCTGTCGCTGACCCTTGTGGTTCAGGTATTGATTGCTGATCGCGCCAAGTTGGCAACAGATGCCGATTGGCGACCGCTCATTACGCGCATGTGTGCAACGCTGGGATGTTCAGTACCTGCCTGGCACCAACCCGGTGCATTCACGATGTTGAATCGCAATGTCAGGCCAATTCCGGGCACGGGCGGGCTGCAGGTGAACGCGACGTTCCGCAACGATGCACGCTGGGCACAACCTTTTCCCGTACTGGCGCTGTCGTTGTCCGATGCCGACGGCCGTACGCTGGGCGCACGCGATTTCAGCGCCAGCGAGTACCTCGGCGCTGCCGCAACGCAAACGCAGCTCGACGCCGGCCAGAGCGCGCAAATCACATTGCAACTGCATGAACCGGATCCTGACGTGGTTGCCTTCGCGTTCGACTTTCGTTAGCAAAAGCAGAATTGAACAGAAAGGGATGCAGCCGCGCAGATCACGCGCTAGACTCCCCTCCCCGTCGAAACCGCGACCCGCGCGACGGGCTTCCAGTTCGCGTTTTGTCAGGGGATCTTCCTTCAGTGAATGCCGCCGCTCGTCATGACACCAGTCGTGGCAATCCCAAGCCACCGTTGCGCGACCACGTGGCGCAATCCGTACGCCGCTACCTGCGCGACCTGGATGGAAGCGACGCGGACGATGTGTACGAAATCGTGCTGCGGGAAATGGAAATTCCGCTGTTTGTCGAAGTATTGAACCATTGCGAAGGCAACCAGAGTCGCGCGGCCGCGATGCTGGGCATCCACCGCGCCACCTTGCGCAAGAAACTCAAGGATTACGGACTGGCCTGAGTCCGTTCCACGCACCAGCACATCGCGCGCAATGGTGCTGCGCTGCGGAAGTTATAATTCCGCCACCTTCACGCGCCGCCTTCCCATGACTTCTCCTGCCCAGACCGGCACTTCCGACTCCGGCGCCCCCGTGCGACTCCGCCGGGCGCTGCTTTCCGTATCCGACAAGACCGGCCTGGTCGAACTGGCCACCGCATTGGCAGGCCTGCAGGTCGAACTGCTGTCCACTGGCGGCACCGCCAAAGCCCTGCGTGACGCGGGTCTGGCCGTACGCGATGTCTCGGAATTGACCGCTTTCCCCGAAATGATGGATGGACGGGTGAAGACACTGCATCCGATGGTCCATGGTGGCCTGCTGGGCCGCAGCGGCACCGACGATGCGGTGATGGCCGAACACGGCATCACGCCGATCGACCTGTTGGTGTTGAATCTGTATCCGTTCGAGACCGTCACCGCCAATCCCGCGTGCACGCTCGATGAAGCGGTGGAGAACATCGACATCGGCGGACCCGCGATGCTGCGTTCGGCCGCCAAGAATTTCGCACGCGTCGCCGTCGCCACCGATCCGGCGCAGTACGCCAGCCTCGTGGAAGAACTGAACATCAACGACGGCGCCTTGTCGGCGAAGACACGTTTTGCATTGTCGGTTGCCGCCTTCAATCGGGTGGCACAGTACGACGCGGCGATCAGCAACTATCTTTCCGCCGTAGACCATCACTCAGGCGAGGTGCCCGCTCGCATGGCGTTCCCGGCGCAGTCCAACGGCAGCTTCGTCAAAGTCATGGACCTGCGTTACGGCGAGAACCCGCACCAGCAGGCCGCGTTCTACCGCGACCTGCATCCGGCGCCGGGCTCGCTGGCCACCTTCACCCAGTTGCAGGGCAAGGAACTGAGCTACAACAACATCGCCGACAGCGACGCTGCCTGGGAATGCGTGCGCCAGTTCGACGCACCGGCCTGCGTGATCGTCAAACATGTCAACCCCTGCGGCGTGGCGGTGGGCGTGGCCTGCGGCGATGCCTACGAACTGGCCTATGCCACCGACCCGACCAGCGCCTTCGGCGGCATCATCGCCTTCAACCGCACACTGGATGCGGCGACCGCCAAGGCAATCCTGGATCGCCAGTTCGTCGAGGTGCTGATCGCGCCGGACTACGAACAAGGCGCGCTGGACTACGCGACAAAGAAGGCCAATGTGCGCGTGCTGCGCATTCCACTGGCCCCGGCCTCGCGCGGCTTCGTTGACAGCAAGCGCATCGGCTCCGGCCTGCTGATGCAGACCGCCGATGACCGCATCGTGACGCGGGATGACCTCAAGGTCGTGACCAAGATCGCACCGGACGACGCGCAGATGCGCGACCTGCTGTTCGCATGGAAGGTGGCCAAGTTCGTCAAGTCCAACGCCATCGTCTATGCGAAGGACAATCGCACCATCGGCGTGGGTGCGGGCCAGATGAGCCGGGTCTATTCGGCACGCATCGCCGGGATCAAGGCCACCGACGCGCACCTGGTGGTGCCGGGATCGGTAATGGCGTCCGATGCCTTCTTCCCGTTCCGCGACGGCATTGATGCCGCGGCAGAGGCGGGCATCAAGGCCGTGATCCAGCCGGGCGGTTCGATGCGCGACAGTGAAGTGATCGCCGCCGCAGACGAGCATGGTCTGGCAATGGTATTCACCGGCGTGCGCCATTTCCGTCATTGATGCGCACGCGATGACGACACGTTGATGCTCGCCCTGCTTTTCGTCGCTGGGCTTGGCCTGTTGCTGCTGGGTGCGGAGCTGCTGGTGCGCGGCGCCTCGCGATTGGCACTCTCGCTGGGCCTCACCCCGATAATCGTCGGCCTGACGGTCGTGTCGATCGGCACCAGCGCGCCGGAGCTGGCGATCAGCATCGGCAGCGCACTGTCGGGCACGCCCGACCTGGCCTTGGGCAATATTGTCGGCAGCAACATCGCCAACGTACTCTTGATCCTGGGCCTGGTCGCACTGGTCGCGCCGCTGGTGGTACACCGTCAATTGATGCGGCTGGACGTACCGATCATGATCGGCGCCTCGGTCTTGTGTTTCGGCATGGCCTTCGATGGCCGCATCGCGCGCTGGGAAGGCGCGGTGCTGGTGGCTTGTGCGATCACCTACGTCGTATTCCTGATTCGACTTGCGCGGCGGCAACCCCAGCCGGCCCCGGCTGACCAAGCGCTGGAACCCGCGCTGGAGCCCGATGCCGGAGGACCGAA
>JBDTZK010000065.1:0-8215 GCA_040005195.1 Pseudoxanthomonas sp. | reverse complement strand
CCAACATCAGTGACTACGCATTGCACGCAGGTCATGCCGATTGCGGCCAGCAGACACTGCTGCTGGTCACTTTGCTGCGCCTCAACGGCATCCCTGCCGCATGGCAGTCAGGTCTGGTCTATTCGGATAGCGACTACGACAACATGCATGATTGGGGACGGCTATACCTGGCGCCCTACGGTTGGATGCCGATGGACGTCAGCACCGGGCGACTGGAGGATGCGGATCCGCAGATCGCAGAGTTCTATCTGGGTGGCCAGGATGCCTATCGCATCGCATTCAACGATGACTATTCGCGTGAGTTCGTTCCAGCCAAGCAGCACTTCCGCTCGGAAACGGTTGACTTGCAGCGCGGGGAAGCGGAATGGAGCGGTGGCAATCTGTACTTCGACCAATGGCACTACGGATTCGACTGGAAGATTCTGCCAATGGATGACGGCACCTAGCAGGCAGGCAATTACTTACCAACTCAGCAGGAGAGATCGGGGATGAAAGGCAGGACTATTCGTAAGGCGGCACTGTGCCTCGCATTGGGCGCATGTCTTGGTTCGATGGCACCGACGGTGCTGGCACAAAGCGTGACTGGCGCCGTGGCGGGACGGGCCAATGCGGGCGAAGAGATTACGGTAAGCAATCCGGCCACTGGCCTGAGCCGCACGGTGACGGTCGGCAAGGAAGGAACCTATCGCGTGGCGCAGTTGCCGCCGGGCGATTACACGTTGGTTGCGAACAATGGCGACCCGATTTCCATCAGTGTGTCGCTGGGTGGCACCACCACTGTGAACTTGGCTGGCGAAGGAGCGGTGAACCTGGATACGGTCCAGGTGATCGGTTCGCGCGTCGTCAATCGCGTCGATGTGCGGTCGACGGAGTCGGCGACCAACATCAGCCGCCAGGAATTGGCGCGTTTGCCAGTGGACCAGAGCCTGGCTTCTGTCGCGCTGCTGGCGCCAGGAGTGGTGAGTTCCGGTGCTACGTTCGGTGGCCTCACCTTCGGTGGCTCGTCGGTGGCGGAGAATGCGGTCTACATCAACGGACTCAACGTAACCGACCCCTATCGCCGTCAGGGTTTTTCATCCGTGCCATTCGGCTTTTACGAAGAGTTCCAGGTCAAGACCGGCGGCTATTCGGCCGAATTCGGTCGCAGTACCGGTGGCGTGATCAACGCCGTGACGCGCTCCGGCGGCAACGAATTCAAGGGCGGCGTGGAAGTGACGATGGAGCCGGCGGCGTGGGCAGCGTCGAAAGAGGATCATTTCCATTCGGACGGATCACTGGATGAGCGGGATCGTACCAGCCGTGATACCAGCCCATTTTACAAAACCAACGTGTGGGCATCAGGCCCCCTCGTGAAAGACAAGCTGTTTTTCTTCGTCATGTATGAAAATCGTGACAATGACTCGAAGGACTTTGACACCAATGAGGCTTATCTCACCCAGAGCAACAACGACTTCTGGGGTGGCAAGCTTGATTGGCGCATCAATGACAATCACTCCGTAGAACTGCTGGCCTTCTCCGATAAGGCGGACTCGACTACCAGTACATACGACTACGACTGGGATGCGCTTGGGCTGGGCGAGAAATCCGGTGAGGGCAGCGCGGGCTCTGGTGGCGATAACTGGTCAGTCACCTATACAGGACATTTCACGGACAATTTCGTCGGCAAGGCTATGTATGGTGTGAACGAGCGCAGTTCCACTGGCGGCAGCCCATGGGATGCCGATTGCAGCATCGTCACACGCTCCGGCAGTTACACCGCGGCGTTTGGAGCCGCGACGATGGCTGAGGGTTGTCATCCGACCAATAGCAGCATCAGCAGTCGCTACGACAAGCGCGAGGCCGCGCGTCTGGATTTCGAGTGGACACTCGGTGACCACCTGTTGCGCTTCGGCGTGGATCAGGAAGTGATGGACTCCGCCAGCTCGGTGGTATACCCGGGTGATGGCGTGAGCTATCAAGCGCAGGCCGCCACGCCCGGTGGCCCGCTTCCAAACGACGCCTTCATTCCAGCTGGCGTCACCCGCATCATCGATGCACGCCGTTACATCACTGGCGCCCCTGTTTCGACCAAAGCACAAGCGGTTTACCTGGAAGACAACTGGAGCATTACGCCCAACCTGTTGCTGCAGCTTGGCCTTCGCGCTGACAAGTTCGAGAATACGCTTGCGTCTGGCGCGACGTTCGCCAAAGCTGATTTCAGCGACATGATCTCTCCGCGCCTGGGCTTCAGCTGGGATGTCAAGGGCGACGGTACGACCAAACTGTTCGGTAACGCTGGCCGCTACTACATCCCGCTGACCAACAAGCTCACCGACTACTTTGGCGGCGGCACCACGGATGAGCACACCTACTACGTGCTCAATGGCTGGACTGCAATGAGCGATCCCATTACCGGCGCGACGTATCTGGCGCCTGACTTGGGTGCGCAAATTGGACCGGTCAATACCGACGGAAATGCGCCTCCGCCCGAAGATGTCCGCACCGCAGTCGATCGCGATTTGAAGCAGGTTTTCCAGGACGAGTTCATCCTGGGTTTCCAGCAGGCGATCAACCAGGAATGGTCGTATGGCATCAACGCCACCTACCGCAAAATGACCCGCGCCGTTGAAGACATGCGCGTCAATCATGTGGAAGGTTGTCCTTGGTATTCCGGGGATTGGCCCATCGTCAACCCGGGTGAAACGGCCACTTTATGGTGCCCGGACACTTACAGCTGGGTGGAATTCAATACTTCCGAAGACGGCTACATTGCGTCCGGCAGCGGCAACGTGATGGGTTACAAGAAACCCAGGCGCACCTACAAGGCCGTCGAGTTCCAGCTTGACCGCGCCTGGGACGACAAATGGTTCTTCAACGCCAGCTACCTCTGGTCCAAGAGCGAGGGCAACGTAGAAGGCCCGGTGAATTCGGACACGGGCTACGCTGACACCAACCTTGTGCAGTACTACGACCACCCAGCCGTGAACGAGCGCTACGGTGTCCTGTTCAACGACTTCCGCCACCAGATCAAGCTGCGTGGCGGCTACAAGCTCAATGACATGTGGAGCTTCGGCGCGACGCTCTCTGCCCGGTCCGGTGGGCCGATCACCGCTTATGGTGTGGTATGGCCGGATGACAACCGCAGTGCAGGTGGCCCAGGAGAATACAGTGGTGGCGGTTCCGGCTGGTTGTGCGTTGCAAATTGTTCCGACTGGCGTACCCGGCAACTGGTTTATTCAGAGCGGGGTGCGTTTGGCCGCATGCCCTGGCTTTATAACCTGGGTGTCAACGTGACCTGGACACTACCGGTCGAAGGCATCGACTTGAAGGCGCGTTTCTCGGTGTACAACTTGCTGGATGACCAGACTGAAATCAACGTTCATTCGCGGTATGAAGGTCAGCCTGGCACCATGCTTCCTCACTTCGGTCAGGGCACCGTCTGGCAATCGCCGCGATACATGAACCTGGTAGTGACCTGGAACTTCTAGTCTTTGAAGTGGCCGCCTCGGAATGGATTCCCGGGCGGCCAAACTAAATGGATAGAGGGACAGGCTGCGCTCTTCTGTAAATCACGGCGACGTGCGCCATCCGATGCAAAAATGCAGAAATTCTTTAGACAAAGAGAAACTTCAACTATTTCCGGAACGCGTATCCAATGCCAGTAACAAACGACAACGGACGATTCGATGGGGTCGATCTGCAGGCGCTGGCAGTTGCCAATCCCACGCCGTTTTACGCCTATTCGGCCAGCGCAATCAGGCAACGGATTGACGAATTGAGGAATGCTTTATCGGGTCTGGACGCGCAGATCTGTTTCGCTGTGAAAGCCAACCCCAGCCATGCGATTTTGCAGTTGATGGCGCAGGCAGGCCTGGGGGCGGATATCGTGTCGGTGGGCGAGCTTCGACGCAGTCTGCGCGCAGGGATCGCGCCGGAACTGATCGTGTTTTCGGGGGTAGGCAAGACCGAATCCGAAATGGAGCAAGCACTTGCCTGCAATGTGGGGCGCTTCAACCTGGAGTCGCTTGACGAACTGGAAGGCCTGCAGCGTGTCGCGCAACAACTTGGCGTGATCGCGCGCGCGTCGGTACGCATCAATCCGGATGTGGATGCGTTGACCCATGCCAAGATTTCCACGGGCAGGGCGGAAAACAAGTTCGGGGTCAGCATTGAACAGGCGCGCCAATGGTTTGAGCGTTCATCTGATTATCCGGCGGTTCGACTGGATGGCCTGCATGTGCACATCGGCTCGCAACTGCTGGACCTGGCACCTGTTGGCATCGCCTTGCAGCGGGTCGCCGATTTCTGGCGCGAACTCGACCAGTCGGGGCACGCGCTGGATTGCATTGATATTGGTGGCGGACTGGGCGTGGTCTATCGGCAAGGCCATGACACCGCAGTAGACCTGGGGGCTTACGCCGATGTGGTGCGGAAGACCTTCGCAGATTTCCAGGGCCGTTTGATGCTGGAGCCCGGCCGTTACCTGGTCGCGGAAGCAGGCATTCTTTTGACCCGGGTCATACGCGTCAAACAAGGTGACGCACGCGCCTTCCTGATAGTGGATGCTGCCATGAACGACTTGATGCGTCCCAGCCTGTACGAGGCCTGGCACGATATCGAGCGCATTCAGTCTGTCGAAGCCAACGGCAGCGACCTGGCGCCGATGCGCTACGACGTCGTCGGCCCGGTGTGCGAAAGCAGCGACGTGTTCGCATCCGGTCGTTTGCTTCCTCCATGCAAGGCAGGCGACCTGCTGGCCATCCTGTGCACGGGCGCTTATGGTGCCTCCATGTCGTCCACCTACAATTCCCGGCCGCTCGCTGTGGAAGTCATGGTCGACGAGGGCCGCTATGCGATCATCCGACGACCGCAGACATTCGATGAAATGATTGCCGGCGAACAATCAGCCAATGCTTGGAAGGCAACCTGATGCACCGCAGCTGCCGCTTTTCAATCCCGCTGGCGGGGCTCGCTTTCCTGTCTGTCATGGCGACGTGTTACGCGGCCGAAGATGAGGTGCGAATTCCATCTGCCGCCCATTCGCGGCTTGATCGCATCGTTGATGAAACGGTAGCCCGTTACCACTTGCCCGGTATTGCGGTAGGTGTGATCGAAGACGGCAAGATCACCTACGCAGGCACGCGCGGCGAAACCATCGCAGGCTCCGGTCGTCCCGTCACCCGCGATACCGTGTTCAAGATTGCGTCGAACAGTAAGGCGATGACTGCAAGCATGCTGGCGCGGCTTGTCGATGCGGGAAAACTACGCTGGGAAGATCCGGTCACGCGTTATCTGCCCCAGTTCCGGATGTACGACCCGTGGGTCACGCGCGAAATGCAGGTCAAGGACCTGCTGGTTCACAACAGTGGACTTCCGCAGGGTGGCGGTGACCTGATGCTGTGGCCGGAACCCAACCAGTTCACCCGTGAGGACATCATCGCCGGACTGGCGCATATCAAGCCCGCTTACAGCTTTCGCTCCGGCTACGCCTACGACAATCTGTTGTACGTGGTCGCAGGCGAGGTCGCGGCATCGGCTGCAGGCATTCCCTATGAGGCACTGGTCCGACAGGAAATATTCCAGCCGCTGTCTCTTGATGGATGCCGTGTAGGGGCGTGGGAGTCCAGCGCGAACGATGACGTCGCCCAGCCGCACACGCAGCGCAACGGGCACAACGCCACGACCAACCTGGATGGCAAACAAGTGCCGGCCCTGGTTTCTGCGGCAGCGGGCGGGATCCGCTGCAGCCTTGACGATATGTTGGCATGGGCGCGCAATTGGGTGGCACCTGATAAGCAGGCGATGGCCTGGTTGTCGGCGGAACAGCGACGTCAAGCCTGGACCCCACGTACGCCGATGCCGGTTTCGACACGGCGGCGTGAGTGGGATGGCACGCGTTTCTATGCCTATGGCTACGGCTGGCGTATCGCCGATGTCGACGGCGCGTTTACCGTTTCGCATACCGGTACCTTGTCGGGCATGTACTCGGTCATGACCTTGCTGCCCAATAGTAAATCCGGCTTTGTCGTGCTGATCAACGGCGAAGCGGAAGAGGCGCGTACGGTGTTGAATGAAGTCTTGTTGAAATATTTCACCAGGCCGGGACAAGACAAAGGCGTGTCGTATTACGCATCCCAGCTTGAGCACGATGCGCAGCAGGAAGCAGCGAAATCTCCCGCACCTGCCAGTGCTGACCGCGATCAAGTTGCTGCCTCGTCTCTCACGCCATGGCTGGGGGTATACCGCGATCCCTGGTTTGGCGAGGTACGCCTGTGCACGCGGGATACACAGGTCAGTTTCCAGTCGCAGAAATCGCCAATGCTCAGCGGGCGCGTCATGAGCAGCGGCGGACGCTATCTGATCGACTGGGATCATGACAGTGTCGACCTCGAAGCCTGGCTGGACTTCAAACAGGACAAAGCGTCAGGCATGCGTCAGATGAGTCTTGCAAAAGTGGATCCAGAGGGTGACTTCAGTTTCGACTACGAGGACCTTGCTTTCGAGCGGGTCGGCGCCTGTGATTAAGCCGCATTCTGCATTGTGCTGGCTGTTACTTTCAGGCTGGTTATTTGCGTGCTGCGGCTGTGCGACAAGTACGGACTCTGCGGCTCCGGTCGAGATCTCCGATGCAACCACTGCTACGCAGGCGGGGCTGGTCGATATTGAAACCCTGGTTGCGGATATCGCGCTGGACATGCGCTATGCGGGTAACGACAACTTCGTGGGCGCCCGTGTTGATGGTTATGGTGCCCCGCGTTGCTATCTGCGCCAGCAGGCGGCCCATGCGCTTGCCGCTGTCGAGCAGGACGTGCGCGAACAGGGTTTCCGGTTGAAAATTTTCGACTGCTATCGGCCCGCCCGCGCAGTGGCCCACTTCATGCGCTGGGCTGAAGACCCCAACGATCAGCGGACCAAGGCGCGTCACTATCCCAGGCTGGAGAAGCCGGCCCTGCTGAACGGCTACATCGCGCGCGTGTCAGGCCACAGCCGTGGGTCCACGGTGGATCTGACGCTGATGGATTGCAGGTCCGGGCCTTGCGTGGCAATGGATATGGCGACCGAATTCGATTTCTTCGATGTTCGTGCCAATACGGATACTCCGGGCCTGTCGGTGCAGCAACGCCAGAACCGCCAGCGACTCCGGCAGGCGCTGGAGCAGCAGGGATTCGTCAATTACGAGAAAGAGTGGTGGCATTTCACTTACGCCGCCGACCCTTCCAAGGCCTTGTTCGATGTGCCCATTGAATAGCCAGGTGTCGTCGGGGAGCTCGCGTATGTCGCCAATCTTTCTTTGCATTGCCATGACTTCACTGACGATTGGCAGTGCCATGGCCAAGAGCCCTGCGGACAACGTGGATGCGTTGATGAAGGCGTATGTCGGCAATGCGCCCGGTGCCTCCTTGCTGGTGGCCCGTGATGGCCAGCCCATCCTGGAGCGTAGCTATGGCTTTGCGAATCTGGAAGACCACGTACCCGCCACATCACGCACCAATTACCGCCTTGCTTCAGTCAGCAAGCAATTCACTGCAGCGGCAGTTCTGCTGCTGGTTGAAGACGGACGACTGGCCCTGGATGACAGTGTCAGGCGTTGGCTGCCCAGCCTGCCGCCTGTCGCGCAGGGGATCAGCCTGCGGCATTTGCTTGTGCATGGATCGGGCCTGATTGACTACGAAGACCTGATGCCGATGGAACCGACCGCCCAGGTGCACGATGCCGACGTTCTGCGCTTGCTCGAAGGTGAGGACAGAACTTACTTCCCGCCGGGCAGTGGCTATCGTTACAGCAACAGCGGCTATGCGTTATTGGCCCTGGTCGTTGAACGCGTTTCCGGTCTGCGCTTCCCTGTTTTCCTTGAACAACGGATTTTCAAGCCGTTGGGCATGGCAGGTACGTTGGCGTACGTGGAAGGCGGACCGGCAATCAGCCATCGCGCCTACGGCTATTCGGCCATGGGCACGCACTGGGAACGAACCGACCAGAGTTCGACCAGTGCAGTATTGGGTGATGGTGGCATCTACTCCTCCATCCATGATCTTGCAAAATGGGATGCCGCGCTCTACGACGATCGCCTGCTCAGCGATGCATCGCGCACGCTCATGTTTTCGCCTCTGGTGGCGACCGATGATCCCGAAGTGCGCTATGGTTTCGGCTGGCGGATCAGCCGCGGTGCCGTCTGGCACTCGGGGGAAACCATCGGCTTTCGCAACGTGATCGTGCGTTATCCCGAACAGCGGTT
>JBDTZK010000064.1:0-8217 GCA_040005195.1 Pseudoxanthomonas sp. | reverse complement strand
GCGGCAACGACTGACTGGCAATAACCGTGTGTGGTCGGCATCCTAGCCCGATGCCTTCCGCGCCACGCAGCGACGAACCTGTTTTCAATCAACCCATTGCCGGGCAGCTGGTCGGCGTAGGGCCGCGCGTGGCGGAAAAACTGGCCGCGCGAGGATTGTTGACGCTGCAGGATCTCTGGCTGCACCTGCCGTTGCGGTATGAAGACCGCACCCAGCTCACGCCCATCCGCGACCTGCAGCCCGGCGTGGCCGCCCAGGTAGAAGGGCGGGTGGAGGCGGTGGAACGTGGATTCCGCTATCGCCCCGTATTGCGCGTGGCCATTGGCGACGACTCGCATGCCACGCTGGTCCTGCGTTTCTTCCATTTCCGCGCTGCGCAGGTGGCGCAGTTCGCGCCCGGCACGCGCGTGCGCTGTTATGGCACGCCGAAGCCAGGGCAACAGGGGCTTGAAATCGTGCACCCGAGCTACCGGGTGATCGGCGATGTGGACGCACCGACGCTGGGCGATGAACTCGATCCCATCTATCCCGTGGTCGAGGGTATCGGTCCCGCATCGATGCGCAAACTGGTGGCGCAAGCGCTGGACCGGTTGCCCGATGAAACAGCGCTGGAGTTGCTGCCTTCGGCAATGCTGCGCGGTCTGAAATTACCGTCCTTGCGGCAGGCGCTGCTGGGCATGCACCGGCCCGCACGCGATGCCGACCTGGCGACGCTGGCTACCGGCACGCACCCGGCTCAACAACGACTCGCGCTGGAAGAGTTGTTGGCGCACAACCTGAGCCTGCGCCGCCAGCGTATCGCCTTGCAGCGGCATCGGGCGCCGGCCTTGGCTGGCCCAGGTTCGCTCGCTTCGCAGTTGCAGTCCGCGTTGCCGTTCTCTCTGACTGGCGCGCAGGCGCGCGTGTTCGCGCAGATACGCAACGACCTGTCGCAGCCTTCACCGATGATGCGACTCGTGCAGGGTGACGTGGGCAGCGGCAAGACGGTGGTTGCGGCGATGGCGGCGATGCTGGCAGTCGAAGCCGGCAAGCAGGCAGCCCTTGCTGCCCCGACCGAGTTGCTGGCCGAACAGCACCTGGTGAATCTGCGCCAATGGCTGGAGCCGCTGGGTATCCGCGTTGCCTGGCTGGCCGGCAAGGTCACTGGCAAAGCACGTGCGGAGGTGCTGGCGGAGGTGGCATCGGGCGCCGCGCAGGTCGTGGTCGGCACGCATGCGCTGATGCAGGAAGCCGTGGTCTTCCACGATCTGGCGCTGGCCATTGTCGACGAGCAGCATCGGTTTGGCGTGCACCAGCGCCTGGCATTGCGTGACAAGGGCGCTTCAGGTGACTCGGTGCCGCATCAGTTGATCATGACCGCCACGCCAATACCGCGGACATTGGCCATGGCTGCCTATGCCGACCTGGATGTGTCGGCCATCGATGAACTGCCTCCCGGACGCACGCCGGTGCAGACCATTGCATTGAGCGGCGAACGACGGCCCGAGCTGGTGGAGCGTATCCGCGCCGCGTGCGCTGAAGGCAGGCAGGCGTATTGGGTCTGCACCTTGATCGACGACAGTGATGAAGTGGTGGCGCAGGCAGCACAAGGCACCTTCGAAGCGTTGTCGGCCCAGCTCCCGGGCCTGCGCGTCGGCCTGGTCCATGGGCGCATGAAGCAGGCGGAAAAACAGGCGACGATGCGCGCCTTCAAGTGCGGTGACACCGACCTTCTGGTCGCGACCACGGTGATCGAGGTTGGCGTGGATGTGCCCAACGCATCGTTGATGATCGTTGAGAACGCCGAACGCCTGGGCTTGGCGCAATTGCATCAGCTGCGCGGCCGGGTGGGGCGCGGTGCAGCCGCTTCCAACTGTGTGCTGTTGTACCAGGCGCCCTTGTCGTTGATGGCCAAGCAGCGCTTGGCGACCATGCGCGAAACCAATGATGGCTTTGTCATCGCGGAAAAAGATCTGGAGCTGCGCGGTCCGGGCGAATTGCTGGGCACCCGGCAGACGGGCCTTGCTGCGTTTCGCGTTGCCGATCTTGCACGCGACTCAGGATTGTTGCCGCTGGTACGAGAGCTTGCCGATCAATTGCTGGCTGATTCGCCGGATATCGCGGACCGCATCATCGCCCGCTGGGTCGGAGGCGCTGCGCGGTATGCCAGTGCCTGATGATTCGCCTGCAGAGCAGCGCAAGCGCGGCTGACTTTCTCTTAAAAACCGAATGCAGCCCGGCAAGTTGGATATCTGAAGGGTGGTCGCCTCGACTGCAATGATTTCAAGCCGGGTTTCGCGGATGGACTGGCGGTGCGACACTGCTGTCCTGCATGGAGCAAGCTGAATATGACTAACAAGATTCCTTTGCTGATCGACACCGACCCGGGCGTAGACGACGCCCTTGCGCTGCTCATGGCGTTCAATGACCAGAATCACACGCTGGTCGGCCTGACCATCGCCGCCGGCAACGTGGGCCTGGATTACACCGTGCGCAATGCGCTCAAGCTTTGCGAGATTGCAGGCCGTGATGACGTGCCTGTCTTTGCAGGCTGTGCCGATCCGCTGCTGCATCCGGCGGTGGATGCTGCGCACGTGCATGGCCGCGATGGTTTCGGCGATATCGGCCTGGTGCCGGCGAAGCGCCAGGCCGAGTCCGAGCATGCAGCGCTGGCAATACTGCGTTTTTCGCATCAATACGCCGGCGAGCTGTTGCTGGTCGCACTGGGTCCGCTGACCAACATCGCCGTGGCCTTGAAGCTGGACCCGACTTTGCCCCAGCGCATCAAACGCTTCGTGGTGATGGGTGGTGCGGTCAGCGCACACGGCAATATCACTGCTGCGGCCGAATTCAACATCGCCTTCGATCCGGAAGCCGCTCATATCGTGTTCCAGGCGTTCCCGCACCTCGAACTGGCGGACTGGGAGGCGGTCATTGCGCATGGCTTCCTGCACACCGAGGCCGAAATCTGGCTGCAGGCCGACTCTCCGCGCGCGCGGTTCTATGACCAGATTTCCCTGCAAACGCGAAACTGGTCCGTCGACCGGCGCGGCGACCACTGGCATTCCGCCGATGCATTGGCGATGGCCTACGCGCTGGAGCCTGCGGGCGCGCTGGAGGTGGTTGAGCGGCCGATCGCGGTGGAACTGGCAGGCACCCTCACCCGCGGCGCCACGGTCGTTGACTGGAACCGGCAGGAGGGCAAGCCGGACAATGCCAGTCTCTTGATGCGCTACGACCAGGAACGGTTTGAAGCGCTGATTCAGGCCGCCTTGGCAACTGTTTGAGCTGCCAGTTGCGCGAGCCCTCCCCGCCGGGCTAGAATGCCGCTCTTCACTTCCCAGATATCGGTGCCGCCATGAAGGCTGACATCCATCCCGAATACCGTGACGTCGTTTTCCAGGACGTTACTTCCGATTTCAAGATCCTGAGCCGCTCCACCCTTTCCGCCAAGGAAACCGTGAAGTGGGAAGACGGCAATGAATACCCGTTGATCAAGCTGGACATCTCTTCGGCCTCGCACCCGTTCTACACGGGCCAGCACAAGGTCATGGATACCGGTGGCCGCATCGACAAGTTCCAGAAGCGCTATCAGCAGAAGTAATTCCTGCAGCGTTGCGTTACCGGACGGCCGCGCCCTGCGCGGCCGTTTTCGTTTGCCTGTCCTGCGTCATGTCCCTAGTCCTTTGGTCTGACGGTGGCGTTCTTTTGAGCGACGGCTCCAAAACGCGTGTGCGATAATCACAACGATCCGGGGCTGCAAGTCTCTGGACTCCCGTCACGCGTCGTCGGCACTCCCCGCGGCGCCTCCCCACGTCCCCACGAAGGAGCGCAACTGTGTCAGAACTCGACCAGGCCACATTGACTGCCGGCGACAAATCGGTCGTCATGCCGGTTCTCAAACCCACTCTCGGTAACGATTGTGTCGACATCTCCAAGCTGACCAAGGAAACGGGTCTTTTCACCTACGATTCCGGTTTTACAGCGACGGCCAGCTGCAAGTCGGCGGTTACTTACATCGATGGCGATGCCGGCGTGCTGTTGTACCGCGGCTACCCGATCGAACAACTGGCCAAGCAGTCCAGCTTCCTGGAAGTTGCATATCTGCTGATGAATGGCGAACTGCCGACGAGCGATGAGTTCGCCAAGTTCGACCACGAAGTCACGCATCACACGATGATGCATGAGTCGTTGAAGAACTTTCTGGGCGGTTTCAACCACGATGCCCACCCGATGGCCATGTTGTGCGCCTCGGTGGCTTCGTTGTCGGCGTTCTACCACGACACGCTGGATCTCAACGATCCCGAGCAACGTCGCCTGGCTGCGATCCGCCTGATCGCCAAGGTGCCGACGATCGCGGCGGCTGCGTACCGCTATTCCATTGGCTGGCCGGTGCGTTATCCACGCAACAATCTGGGATACGTGGATCGCTTTCTGCACATGATGTTCGAAGTACCCAGTGAGCCACTGGAATTGAATCCCGTGGTGAAGCGCGCACTGGATCTGTTGTTCATCCTGCACGCCGACCACGAGCAGAATGCATCGACCTCGACCGTTCGGCTGGTCGGTTCGACCGGTGCCAATCCTTACGCTTCCGTCGCTGCCGGCATCGCGGCACTGTGGGGCCCCGCGCACGGTGGCGCGAACGAAGCCGTGCTCAAGCAGCTGGCCGAAATCGGCGATGCGAAGAACGTCGAGAAGGCCGTGCTACGCGCCAAGGACAAGGGCGACAATTTCCGCCTGATGGGCTTCGGCCATCGCGTCTACAAGAACTTCGATCCGCGCGCCAAGATCATCCGCGAGATGACCCACGAAGTGCTGGCCGAGCTTGGCGTCAACGATCCGATGCTGGAAGTAGCGCTGCGATTGGAAGAAGCGGCGTTGAAGGACGATTACTTCGTGCAGCGCAAGCTGTACCCGAACGTCGACTTCTACAGCGGCATCATCTACAAGGCGCTCAACATCCCCACCGAGATGTTCACGGTGATGTTTGCCATCGCCCGCACCGCAGGCTGGGTGGCACATTGGCTGGAACAGCAGGTTGATCCGGAAGCCAAGATCGGTCGCCCGCGTCAGATCTACACCGGCCATGCCGAACGTGATTACAAGGGTATCGACCAGCGCTGAGTGGTTGCGATTGCGTGATCCGGACGCCCCGCCTCTGCGGGGCGTTCGCGTTTTACGGTTCAGCCCGGCGCCAGACCGCCCTGGTAATCGGCGATGTCCTGCTGGGCCAGCAGCTGCTGCAGGCCAGAGCGCGAGGCGCGCTTCATCGGTCGCTCGTTCACGGGCGAAAGAGGCGCCTGCCGCAATGCACCCTCGGGCAACACAGTGAGGTCGAAGGTCATCCCTTCCGCACTGAATACCCATACCGGAAAATCCTCACTGCGCTCGCGGTCGAGTCTCAGGTGACGACTCCGTGCATCGGCGGGAATACGATTTTCTTCAAGGAACCGGGGCACGGCATCGACATCGTCGGCATGCAGATGCAGGTGCACCGGCGAGTTGGAATCCGCTGTGCCTTCCAGCACCGGGCCGACCAGGCGAGGGCAGAATTGCGTCAGGAATTCCATCGCGCGAACGGCGGCTTCACGTCGTGAACGCACCACCTGTTGCTGCGATTCTCCGATGAACAGGCGCTGGTACTCGCGCAACGCCTCTTCAATCTCGCGATTGCGTGGTAGCGAGGCGTCATCGCGGATACCCAGGCGATCGGCCGCCTTGAGCTTGGCCTGGTGGTAGTCACGGAAACCACCTTCGACCATCAATCGGGCGGCTTCATTGGCCAGTTGGCGGCGGCGTTCACGGAGTCGGGTTTCGGCATGTAGACGGGCGTGATGCATGCAAAGCCTCCGCGTCGAAACTGATGAGGACTGTACCCGATCAGCCGCTTTCAGGAGCGCCTGGTGCCTGCGCGAACTTCGGCACCCAAGCCGCGCACCACGGCCACTTGCGTCGCGGGGACGGCCCGCTTCCGCACAATGGCATCAGAAGATGTCGAACGCTGCTTCGTCGGCCGCCGCACTGTCGTCGGTGTTGAAACTTTCTTCGCTCTGGATGCGTTCCAGGTCCTCGGTCTTCACCCACTCGGTGGCACCGTTGCTGGTGGTCTGCACCATGCCTTGTGGCGGATCGTTCTGCGCGATAGGCTGGTCTTTCAGCGCCTCGCGCATGAAGTCGATCCAGATCGGAAGCGCTGCCTTGCCACCGTATTCGCGATTGCCCAAGCTGCGGAAGTCGTCGCGCCCCACCCACACCACCGTTGAATAGGGGCCGCCGAAACCGCCAAACCAGGCATCACGGTGGTCGTTGGTGGAACCGGTCTTACCGCCGATGTCCTCCCGATTGAGTACCCGGGCCGCCGTCGCAGTGCCACGCAGGACCACGTCGCGCATCATCGATACCAGTTGGTAGGCGGTGCGGTCGTCGATCGCACGCGGCGCCATCACCATGCCCGGGTCCACTGGTTTCACGGGGGCTGCCGGCTTGTCGGATTTTGCTTCGGGCTTGGGTGTGGTGCCGCCGGGGCCGAAATCAAAACCGTCGACCACGTTGCTGGTCGGGGTAGCCGTGCCCGTGCCTGCACCGCAACCGCGACATGCTGTCGGCGGTTTTTCCTTGAAGATCACATTGCCTTCGCGATCCTTGACCTCATCGATGAACCACGGCGTGACCCGTGAGCCGCCATTGGCGAAGACCGCATAACCGCGTGCCATCGACAGCGGGGTCAGCGACGCCGTACCCAGCGACATCGACAGGTTGGGCGGCAACTCGGCTTCGTTGAAACCGAACTGGCTGATGTACTTGCGCGCGAAATCCACGCCGATGCTGTCCAGCAGGCGCACCGATACCAGGTTGCGTGACTGCACCAGCGCCTCGCGCAAGCGCATCGGGCCGCGAAAGCCGCCGCCGTCGTTCTGCGGGCGCCACATGTGGCCACGGCGGTCGCGGAATACCACCGGCGCATCCAGCACGATGGAAGCGGGGTTGAAGCCGCGCTCGAATGCGGCCGCATACACGAATGGCTTGAAGCTGGAACCCGGCTGGCGCCGCGCCTGCGTGGCCCGGTTGAATTTGTTGCCCGCGAAGCTGTAGCCGCCAATGATGGCCTTTATCGCGCCATTGCTGGCATCCAGCGATACCAGGGCCGCCTGTCCGCGCGGGATCTGGTCGATCTGGTAGCTGATCGGTGCCGGTTCGGCGGGCTTTGGAGTTTCGCCGGCCTTGGCCGCGGCGACTTTCGGCGCATCCATCTTGATACGTGCCAGGTCGCCGCGCTTGAACAGCGACGCCGGACTCTTGCCGGTCCAGCGGCTGGCAGCAGCCGGCAGGGTGACCTCGCTGGCGTTGGCCAGGACCACGGTGATCCCGCCGTCTCCATGGGTCCTGGCGACCACGGTCGGTATCAGCCCGTTCTGCGCGGGGATGCCGGATATATGAGAGGCGAGGGCACTGGCATCGGCATCGGCGGTGACTTCAAAGTGCTGCTCCACGCCATTCCAGCCATGGCGATGGTCGTACAGCCGCAGGCCTTCGCGAACTGCGCCGTCTGCGGCGATCTGCATGGCCGGGTCGATAGTCGTGGTGACGTGATACCCCTTGGTCACCACATCACCACCGAAGCGCGCGATCATTTCCTGGCGGACCATTTCGGCCACGTATGGCGCATAGACCTCGACCGGCCGCTCGTGCGGTTTGGCATGCATCGGCTCAGCCTTGCCTTCCGCGGCCTGGGCAGGCGTGATGTACCCGTCTTCCAGCATTCGCTGGATGACGTAGACGCTGCGCTGGTGATTGCGCTCGGGGTTGCTGATCGGGTTGCCGCTGGACGGGAACTTGAGTGCGCTGACCAGCGTGGCCGCCTCGCCCAAAGTCAATTCGTTCAATGGCTTGCCGTAGTAATACTCGGCTGCCGCAGCCACGCCATAGGCACGATTTCCGAAGAAGCTCTTGTTGAGATACAGCTCAAGGATTTCGTCCTTGGTCAGCATCTTCTCGATCTTCATGGCCAGCATCATTTCGATCAGCTTGCGGGTGTAGCTGACCTCGGAGCTCAGGTAGAACTGGCGGGCCACCTGCTGGGTAATGGTGCTCCCGCCAGCCACGCGGCCTTCCTTGAGCGTGGCGGTCTGCCACAGGGCACGGGAAATACCCTTCGGGTCCACCCCGTTATGTTTGCGGAAATTGGAGTCTTCGGCGGCGATGAAGGCCCGCTGGACGGACTCGGGAACGCGCTTG
>JBDTZK010000063.1:0-8241 GCA_040005195.1 Pseudoxanthomonas sp. | reverse complement strand
GAATCGGGAATCGGGAATCGGGAATCGGGAATCGGGAATCGGGAATCGGGAAAAGCCTACAGCTCTAGCTCGTCATACCAGCGTTCGCTGGGATGACGATTGCATTGGTCCTAACGCTCAAGGAAATTCTTCAACAACGCATGTCCATGCTCGGTCAGGATCGACTCGGGATGGAACTGCACACCCTGCACCGGGAACTGCTTGTGGCGCAGGCCCATGATCTCCTCGAACGAACCATCTTCGTATTCGGTCCAGGCGGTGACTTCCAGTGAATCCGGCAAAGTGTTCCGGTCCACCACCAGCGAGTGGTAGCGCGTGGCCTCGTAGGCATCGGGCAAGTCGGCGAACACGCCCTGGCCTTGATGACGGATGCGCGAGGTCTTGCCATGCATGATTCTCTTGGCGCGGATCACGTCGCCGCCATACGCCTGGCCAATGCTCTGGTGGCCCAGGCACACGCCCAGAATCGGCGTGGTAGCGCCCAGCCGCTCAATGATTTCCAGCGAGACCCCTGCGTCGTTGGGGGTACACGGACCCGGCGAGATCGCGATGCGTTCCGGCGCAAGCTTCTGTATCTCGTCCACCGTCATCGCATCATTGCGCACTACCTTCACCTCAGCCCCCAGCGATTGCAGGTACTGCACCAGGTTGTAGGTGAAGCTGTCGTAGTTGTCGAGCATCAGGAGCATGAATTAATCCGCCAGCAGGAATACGGTGTATATCTTGTCCTGGAACGTCACATAGCCCGTCTTCAACGAAGTGGCGGCATTGGCAGATACACGAGATCCAGTGACCTTGACGCTGTCCAGCGTACGACTACGCTCACCGTATCCATCACTCCACTCGAATGCCTGCGGCCAGTTCCCCGGGCGAATCCCGTAATCGAATTGCGGCGCAACGTCCGAAACGCTGTATATGCCACTAATTCGCGCACCATATGCTTTGGCGATGACGTCGGCTTTTTCTCGCGAAGAGGCGATTGTTTTCTCCCTCAGTGCAGCTCGCAACGCTGGTTCGTCGCTAAGCTGGGTGCTGACATCGGAAATAGTCAATTCCTTGGACGTCTTGACGCCCGCTAGAAATGTTTCCAGTTCTTTCTGACTTGAGAAACGCGCAGTCAATGTTCTCGACACTTCAGTGCCCACGAACACCTGCTCTTCGGTCTTTTGGTCGTAACGCTCCTTGCTGTCGATGCTCAACGAAGTGGCGACGATCTCATCGTCCGCGACCCCTGTGGTTTTGAGCTGATCCAGGATTTTCTGCACATTGCTTTCGACATTGCGGCGGGCGAGATCCGGATCCAGGTTCACGGACTGGAAGTTCATCGTGATCTTGAAACGGTCTGGGATCGCGCGCGCCTCCGCATCTCCGTAAACCAAGATGTGGCGCGCGGATGGGAGCGCATTTACCTGGGCGATGGCATCACCTGCCCCGAGCGCGGCGACCAACAACAGCAGGACCTTGCCTTTCATCATGAAACTCCTTTCTGAAGGAAATGGGAGAACGGCGAAATTTGCATGCCGTTCTCAAACCACGTCCAGGATCGTATCGTGGGGTTGATGCTCATAGACCTTTCGCCGCCTCAGCCACCGCTCTGAACAACGCCCTGCCCTTGTTCATCGTCTCGTCCCATTCCTTCTCGGGATCGGAGTCATAAACAATCCCCGCACCCGCCTGCACATGCAGTCTTCCGTCCTTGATCACGGCAGTGCGGATGGCGATGGCGGTGTCTGCGTCGCCGTGCCAGCCGATGTAGCCGATGCTGCCGGCGTAGACGTTGCGCTTGATGGGCTCCAGTTCGCGGATGACTTCCAAAGCGCGGATCTTGGGTGCGCCGCTGACCGTGCCGGCGGGAAATGTGGCGCGCAGCACGTCGGCGTAGCTCAGGCCAGGCAACAGCTTGCCGGTGACTTCGCTGACGATGTGCATGACGTGGCTGTAGCGTTCGATCACGAACTGCTCGCCGACTTCCACGGTGCCGGCCTGCGACACGCGACCCGCATCGTTGCGACCCAGGTCGATCAGCATCAGGTGCTCGGCGCGTTCCTTGGGATCGGCGAGTAGTTCGGCTTCCAGCGCCACATCTTCGTCGTGGGTCTTGCCACGTGGTCGCGTGCCGGCGATCGGGCGCACGGTGACTTCGCCCTCGCCCTTGTCGTTGTGCTCAAGGCGAACAAGGATTTCCGGTGACGAACCGACCACTTGCACGTCGCCGACATCCAGGAAGTACATATAGGGCGACGGATTGAGCGCGCGCAGTGCGCGATACACATCCACCGGTCGCGCATGGAACGGCACACTGAGACGTTGCGACAACACCACCTGGAAGATGTCGCCGTCGCGGATGTATTCCTTGGATTTTTCCACCGCGGCGATGAAACCATCGTGGGTGAAGCCCGAGACGAAGTGGCTTTCATCCAATACGTTGCGGGTGATCGGCTCCGGGTATGAGCCCGGCTGGCGGAGTTTGTTGGTCAGCGCGTCGAGACGTGACTGCGCGTTGTCCCATGCATCGGCTTCGCGCGGATCGGCGTGGACGATCAGGTACAGGCGGCCCTTGAGGTTGTCGAAGACTGCGAGTTCCTCCGACAGCATCAGCAGGATATCTGGCGTGTCCAGTTCATCGGGCTTGTCGCCGCCGGCCAGGCGCGGCTCGATGTAGCCGATGCATTCAAAGCCGAACCAGCCCACCAGCCCACCGGTGAAACCCGGCAGTCCTTCCAGCTTCGGCACCGAATGCGCGGCGCGCAGCGCTTCGACTTCGGCAAAGGGATCGGCGACTTCGCGGCGCTCGACCAGCTGGCCGTGATCGCGGATTTCCATCGTGTGGCCACGGAAGGTGATCACGCGCTTGGCCGGCAGGCCGATGATGGAATAGCGGCCGAAACGCTCACCGCCTTCGACTGATTCCAGCAGATAGGTATGCGGCGCGTCGGCGAGTTTCAGGTAGACCGACAGCGGCGTGTCCAGGTCGGACAGCACTTCGCGCACCACCGGCACACGGGTATAGGGGCCGGGGGTATGGCCCAGCTCAGCGTGTTGCAGGAATTGCGGGTGCGTGATCAAAACGGGTTTCCTTCAGGTTCTCGGTAGTCGGGCGGACGACGGCAACAGGCCACCATCGCCAACTGCGAGCGGAAGGAACGGCGCGGGAGAGCGTCTGCGTAATCACCGCGACACTTTAACCCGAGGCGCGCGCTTTTGGTCGATCCACGCCGTTGGTGAACCCAATGGCAGGTGAGTTGATTTCTCCTGCAACGGATAGGGCTGGAGAGATTCAACACGAACGCACTGCCGATCTGGGTATCTGGTGCTCCGGACAAGCACAGAGCTGCCGCCTGCGGGTCAGGACAGGAGGGGCGAATCTTTCGGCAAATGCATACGCACGCGTCCCGGCACGCAGTCGATACGGAAATGCCGCGAGGCCACCGGCTCGCCATCCAGGTTCAGGGTGATCGGTTCGGGACAGTCGATCTCCACCCAGGCCAGCTGCGCGCGGACTGCGACACGTTCCAGAGCAGCTTCCTTTCCGCCGGTGACCAGGGTGCCGACCGCCGCGGCGACGTCGCCGGACAGTTCGGGCACCACGGTGATGTCCAGCAGGCCGTCATTCACCCATGCATCCGGGCACAGCACCTGGCCGCCACCGGCCTGCCGCCCATTGCCAATCCCAAGGGCGATCAGATCCCCCTCCCATTCGAATTGCGGCCCATGCAGCCGCGCACGGATGGGGTCAATCCTTCCCAGCCTGGAGATGCCGGTGATCAGGTAAGCCAAGCCACCCAGCATTTTCTTCATGCCCTCGTCGGTGTCCACCGTGACCTGTGTGCCGAAGCCACCGCTGGCCAGGTTGGCGCACCAGTGAACCTGCTCATCGTCGGCAGTGAGGCGGATCAGATCGACCGGGACGGCAGGCGCATCAGCAATCATTTCCAGTGCAGGCAGCGGCTCCAGCGGAATCCCGGCGGCATTGGCGAAATCGTTGGCGGTGCCCAGCGGCACCAGCCCGAGGGCAGGCAGATGGTCGGCAGCCTCTTGGCGATGGGCCAGGCTGGCAGCGATTTCGCTGACGGTGCCGTCGCCCCCGGCAGCGATAAGCGTCTTCACGCCGTCGGCGATGGCTTCGACCACATAGCGTTCGGCGTCGCCGGCTTCCCAGGTCACGCGTACCTCCAGCGTGACGCCCTGGTCGCGAAGCGCGGACACGGCCTGGCGGAGTGCTTCATCGCCTGTGGATTTTCCGTTGAGGATCAGGCGCCAGCGCGAGGACGTCATGTGATTCGACTCGGGGGGAAGAACGGCAGGCTATCAGTGCACGCGAAGATTGCGGTGAATTTCACCGAATTGTCATCTACGGCGCGGAGTATTGGAGTCCATAGCAAGGAAGACTGGCGGAGGCAGGATAAGCCTCCAATTAATTCCCCGGGGCGTGCGCGAAAGCGGGCGCCCTATTTTTTTGCGGAGGCCACGGCGGCACGCATGTTCGCGATCACGTCCGCGTAGTCGGGGGCGTTGAAGATCGCAGACCCCGCGACGAAAGTGTCCGCACCTGCAGCGGCGATTTCGCCGATGTTGTCGGCCTTGACGCCGCCGTCGATTTCCAGACGGATGGATTTGCCGCTGGCGTCGATCCTGCTGCGGATGGCGCGCAGCTTTTCCAGCGCCAAAGGAAGGAAGGACTGCCCGCCAAAACCCGGGTTCACCGACATCACCAGCACCATGTCCAGGTCGTCCAGTACCCAGTCCAGCACGTCAACCGGGGTGGCCGGGTTGAGCACCAGCCCGGCCTTGCAACCATGGGACTTGATCAGCTGGATGGTGCGATGCACGTGGTTGCTCGCTTCAGGATGGAAGCTGATCAACGTGGCGCCCGCTTCTGCGAAGTCGGGAATGATGCGGTCGACCGGCTTCACCATCAGGTGCACGTCGATGGGCGCAGTGACGCCATGCTTGCGCAGCGCGCTGCACACCAGCGGGCCGATGGTCAGATTGGGAACGTAATGGTTGTCCATCACGTCGAAATGCACCCAGTCAGCACCCGCCTTCAGCACGTTGTCCACTTCCTCGCCCAGACGGGCGAAATCGGCGGAAAGAATGGACGGCGCAATCACGCAGTTGGACATGGAGGTTTCCGATGGAAGGCGCGGCAACGAGGGCATTGCCACGGGCCGATTCTACACGGGGCGATGTGGGACGCCGTCGCAGGGCGGTCATGCACACACCGCATGTGATGTCACGGATTTCGATGGCATGTGCAGTCCTGACTGCATCCGGATCGCGGAAGCCTGCGTATGTCTGTTGAGTTCAATGCGATGTGCGGTGATGGATCGCGCGATGCAGGACCGCTTGTTGCATCCCCCTCAAACAGGAGAACCCAATGAAATCATCGCTGACCCTTTCCATGAGCCTCGCATTGCTGGCCATCACTGCCACGCCCGCCATGGCCCAGTCTTCGGACACCTGGACCGGTGGCTACGTAGGCGGCCACATCGGCAGCGTGTCCGATCCGGACGACGGCAATGACCGTTTTCTGTTCGACACCAATCTGGACGGCAACTACGACGACACGGTACGCACCGGTGCCGGTGCCGACGCGTTCTCGCCCGGCTCGTGCAACGGGGTGGCCAATGGCACAACGCCCGCAGCGGGCTGCAAGGGCAACAGCGGCGGCGCCGACTGGGGCTTGCGTGCGGGTTATGACTGGCAGGCCGGCAACTGGGTCTACGGCGTGGTCGGCGAGTATTCGATGAATGATGCGCGTGACGCGGTCACGTCCTTCAGCACCACCCCTGCGTTCTACACGATGCTGCGCAAGACCGACGGGATGGCCGCGTTGCGTGGCCGTCTCGGTTATGCCTTCGGCGACAGTGGCAGAAACCTGGTCTACGCCACCGCAGGTGCCGCGCGTGCCCGGGTGGAGAACACTTACCTGACCAGCAACGGCGCCAACACTTTCAGCAACAACGGCAACCACAATGCCTCGGGCCATCAGTGGGGCCTGGGGTACGAGCGCAAGCTGGGTGACCGCTTTTCTGTCGGCCTGGAGTACCTGCAGACCCGTCTGGAAGACGAGGACTACCGCGTGCGGGCCGCCGGGCCTGCGCCCGCAACCAATCCCTTTCTCCTGGTCAATCCGGCCGGCACCGATTTCCGCCGCAGCGACAGCGACTTCGATCTGGACAGCGTGCGCCTGACGGCGACCTACCGCTTCTGAGTTGGGTGGACAGCGGGGTCGTCCGGACCGTGGAAGGCCGGGCGGCCCGGCTGTTTTCTCAGCGCTTGCGAAGTTTCTTGATGCGATCGTAGGCGGCGTTGATCTCGCCCGCCTTCTTTTCGGCCTGGCGGCGCAGCTAGTCGGCCACGCCTGCCATCTTGTCAGGGTGATATTGGGAAATCAGCCGACGATAGGCTTGATCCACTTCGGCATCACTGGCATCGCTGGTGAGATTGAACAGGCGATACGGGTTGTCACGGCCCAGCTTGAACCAGTCCTGGTCAAACGCATGTCCCAGGATCAACCCGATCAGCGCACCGAACAACGGATTGGGGCGAAACAGCAACGCACCGGCAACCAGGCCCAGCAATTTTCCATACCAACGGTTCATCGGTGTCCCTGTGGCGTGCCGGCCTGCATTTTACGGCACAGCACCCCCAGTGCGTCGTAAACTGCGCGGCCTGTTCTCTTCCAGCGGACTCCAGGCTCCATGGCCACGACCTTGCTCCAATCCGATCTGCCCGGCCTGACGCTGCGCCATCGCGGCAAGGTCAGGGATGTCTTCGACCTGCCACGCGAGCGCCTGCCGACCGGCTACGACGGCGACTACCTGCTGATGGTCGCGACCGACCGGCTCAGTGCATTCGACGTAGTGCTTCCGGATCCGGTTCCCGGCAAGGGCGAGATGCTGTGCCAGATCTCCAACTTCTGGTTCGAAAAAACCGCACACCTGCTGGCCAATCACCTGACCGGCATCGAGGTGGCTTCAGTCCTTCCCGCAGGCGTGGACCCCGCGCTGTATGCACAACGCAGTGTGGTCACCAAACGCCTGAAGCCGGTGCCGGTGGAAGCCATCGCACGCGGTTACCTGATTGGCAGCGGCTGGAAGGACTATCAGCGCACTGGCGCGGTCAGTGGCATCGCCTTGCCGAATGGTTTGCGCCAGGCGGAAAAACTGCCAGAACCGATCTTCACTCCGTCGACCAAGGCCGCAGTTGGCGATCACGACGAGAACATCGACTTTGACAGTATGGTCAAGGCGGTGGGCCCGGAGCTGGCCGAGCGCGTGCGCGATGCGACCCTGCGCATCTATACCTTCGCTGCCGAATACGCAGCGCAGCGCGGCATCCTGCTGGCCGACACCAAATTCGAATTCGGTACCGATGCCGATGGCCGTCTGTACGTGATGGATGAAATGCTGACGCCCGACTCGTCGCGCTACTGGCCCGCCGACGAATACGAAGTGGGTACCAGCCCGCCGAGTTACGACAAGCAGTTCGTGCGCGACTATCTGGAAACACTGGACTGGAACAAGACCGCACCGGGCCCTGCATTGCCGGCCGAAGTGATCGAGCGCACGCGTGCGAAGTACGCCGAGGCGCTGCAGAAACTGGCGGGCATCACGGTCGATTGAGCCGCAGGTTGCGCATGTTCCCACCTGCCCTGCAAGCGCGATCACCGCGCTGCGGGACAGCACCGGTTCGCCGCGCCATCGTCTAGCATGCCTGTCCCGGTGCACCGCGCACGCCCAGGCCGCAGACAGGCATGAATATCGGATACCTCTACCTTTCCGTGGCCATTGCCGCGGAAGTCATCGCTACCAGCGCGCTGAAGGCCTCCAATGGCTTCACCAGGCCCCTGCCGACGACCGTTGTGCTGCTGGGCTATGGCGTGGCGTTCTATTTTCTGTCGCTGGTGCTGAAAACCGTGCCGGTGGGCGTGGCGTATGCCATCTGGTCGGGTGCGGGCATCGTGCTGATCGCCCTGGTCGGCTGGGTGATCCTGAAACAATCGCTGGACGCGCCCGCCATCGCCGGCATGGCACTGATCATTGCTGGCGTGGCCGTCATCCAGCTGTTCTCGCGCACCGCTGCGCACTGAAGAAGTGCAAGCCACGGAAACGCCGGCCGTGATCGGCTATGCTCATGGCCTTGTGTACTTGTCCTTGGGAGGGATGCATGAATGCGACGGTAGAACGCCCTATTGATCGCTGGTTCGGCAGTTATTCCGGTGACCACCGCAATCAC
>JBDTZK010000062.1:0-8286 GCA_040005195.1 Pseudoxanthomonas sp. | reverse complement strand
CGGACAGGACCTGAAGAACGTGTTGCCGGCGCTGCCCTTCCTGGTGCAGAACGGGCGCATTGTCAGCGGCAGTGACCCCTGGGGTCGGCCGATCGCCGGCTGGGAAGACACCATGACCCTGCCCGACATGGCCGGCAAGCGCGTGGTGGTGCTGGGTGGCGGCGATACCGGCATGGACTGCGTGCGCAGCGCGATCCGCCTGGGCGCTGCCAAGGTCACCTGCGCTTATCGTCGTGACGAAGCCAACATGCCCGGCTCCGCGCGGGAAGTGGCCAATGCACGCGAGGAAGGCGTGCGCTTCCTGTTCAACCGTGCGCCGCTGGGCATCGAAGGCGATGACGAACAACTGGTCGGCGTGCGCGTGGTGGAAACCACACTGGGTGAGCCTGACGCACGTGGCCGCCAGGCCGCGGTGCCGATTGAAGGCAGCGAATCGCTGCTGGACGCGGACATCGTCATCATTGCCTTCGGCTTTTCGCCGACCGTGCCCGAATGGCTGGCCGCCCACGGCGTAGAGGGCAGCCCGAACGGCCGCATCGTCGCAGGTGGCGATGCCAGGCTCCCCTACCAGACCACCCATCCAAAACTGTTCGCCGGTGGCGATGCGGTGCGCGGTGCAGACCTGGTGGTCACGGCAGTCGCCGAAGGCCGTGACGCCGCCCACAGCATCGCGCAGCTGCTGTTGGCCTGACCGCAGCCCTGTGCGTGCAGGAGCGGGCCCTGCCCGCGACGCGGTTCTGCGCACAACAAGTGAAGCACGTCGCGTGCACGGCCCATTCCTGCGGGCGGCCAGAGGATTCTGGCAACGTCCGGTAGAATCGCCGGCCCCGCGCAGGCTTCCCCTCTTGTCATGAAAACTCCATGAGAATCGGCATCGACTTCGGCACCAGCTATTCGGCTGCGGCCGCGCGCCTGGGCGACCACCTGGAGCACATCCGCTTCAATGGCCTGCCGCAATTTCGCACCGCGGTGTTCTTCCCGACCGACCTGCCCGACCCGGCCGACTTCCACATGACCCGCGAGCGCGAGGGTGAGGTGGCCGCACTGGTGCGCAACGCAAAAGCCGAACAGACCCGCAGTGGCGTAGCGCCACGCAGCGAAGCCCAATTGACCCGCGATGCCGTGCAGGTCGTGCGCAGGCAATGGCTTGAAGCGCAATCGCGTGAAGCGGAAGAAGCGGCGGCCGACCTGGATGATGCGGTGTTCGGCGAAGAAGCCATCGACCGTTACCTGGAAGAAGGCAGCGGCCATCTGGTGCAGTCACCGAAGTCGATGCTGGGCTACGACCTGCTGCCGCGTGCGCGCCAGACCATCACCGGCATCGCTGCGCAGATCCTGGAACACATCCGCATTGCGGCAAGCGAACAACTGGATAGCGAGGTCAAGCTGGCGACCATCGGGCGGCCCGTGCAGTTCCGCAGCTCGATGGGCGCCGAAGGCGGTGAGCAGGCGCTCGATATCCTGGCCGAAGCGGCGCAGATCGCCGGTTTCGACGCAGTCGATTTCCTGGAGGAGCCGGTGGCTGCTGCGCTGCATTACCACCTCGGCAGTGACACCCGGCATTCCACCCTGGTGGTGGACATCGGTGGCGGCACCACCGACATCGCCCATGCGCAGGTCGGTGGTGCGCAGGCGCCTGTGGTCCACCAGGCCTGGGGCCTCCCCAATGGCGGTACCGACGTGGACCTGTCGCTGAGCATGGCGCATTTCATGCCGTTGTTCGGGCGCGGCGATACGCGCGTACCCGCGCATCATTTCGTCGACGCGGCGATGGTCCAGGACATGCCGCGGCAGCGTGCGTTCCACAAGCGCAATTTCAGCGAGGTGCCCGCCCCGTATGGCGCGCGCCTGCAGGCCTTGCAGGAAGACGGCGGCACCACCCGCCTGTACCGCGCGGTGGAGTCGATGAAGATGCAGCTCAGCGAACACCACCACAGCGAGCATGCGCTGGACTATATTGATGAGGCTTTGTCGGTCAGTGCCAGTCGCGAAGATCTGCGGGTCGCCAGCATCGACTTCCTCTCGCGACTGGAACGGCTGTTGCAGGAAGTGGCAGAAACGCTGGCATCACCACCGGACAGCGTGTTCCTGACCGGCGGCATGTCGCGCGCGCCTTATGTGCAGGCAGTGGTGCGCGCCGCATTCCCGGATGCACGCATGGTGCACGGCGATCCTTCCCTGGGTGTGGTGTCCGGTCTGGCGAGTTATCTGCCCCGCGAGCGGTAGGACCCGGCCCGGCCTGCGATGAAGGCTTGCCGGTAAAACTTTTGCAAGCAGGGTTCATTGCTGCAGGATGGGCAATAATCCGGGAATGATTTCAAACCCCTTTTCCCGATTGGCTCACGATTTTTCCCTGTCCGCCGTGGCCGCAGGGTTCGTCACCGTGCTGGTCGGCTTCACCGCTTCGGTGGTGATCGTGTTCCAGGCCGCGCAGGCGCTGGGTGCCAACGAAGCGGAAATCGCGTCATGGATGTGGGCGCTGGGACTGGGCATGGGCGTGACCTGCATCGCCCTGTCGCTGCGCTACCGCGTGCCGGTGGTGACGGCATGGTCCACGCCGGGTGCGGCCATGCTGATCGCCAGCACGGCCGGTGTGCCCTACACGGAAGTGATCGGTGCCTTCGTGCTGTCGGCGGTGTTGGTGACGATTTCAGGATTCAGCGGCTGGTTCGAACGTTCGCTCAACCGGATCCCGGTGTCGCTGGCCTCGGGCATGCTCGCGGGCGTGCTGCTGCGCTTCGGCCTGGATGTGTTCGTGTCCATGCAGACACAACTGGCGATGGCCATGGCCATGTTCGTCACCTACCTGATTGGACGCCGCCTGTTGCCGCGCTACGCCGTCATCATCACCCTGCTGGTCGGCATTGGCATCGCGGGCGCCAGCGGCCTGCTGCACGTGAGTGAGGTGCATCTGGAATTGGCGCGACCCGTGTTCACCAGGCCCTCGTTTTCGCTCGCTGCCGTTTTCGGCCTCGCACTGCCCTTATTCATCGTCACCATGACCTCGCAGAACGTACCCGGCGTGGCCGTGATCCGCGCCTCGGGCTATGCCGTGCCCCTCTCGCCCGTGATCGGCTGGACCGGCATGGTCAACGTGCTGCTCGCGCCTTTCGGCGCGTTCGCCTTGAACCTGGCCGCGATCACCGCCGCCATCTGCATGGGTCGCGACGTTCACCCGGATCCAAGTCGCCGCTATATCGCCGCGATTTCCGCCGGCGTGTTCTATGTCATCGTCGGCCTGTTCGGGGCGACGGTCGCAGCGCTGCTGGCAGCCTTTCCGAAGGAACTGGTCATGGCAATCGCCGGCATCGCACTGTTTGGCACCATCGGCAACAGCCTGGCAGCGGCGATGCGTGAGGAAACCGATCGCGAACCGGCATTGATTGCCTTCCTGGTCACCGCATCAGGTGTGTCTTTCGCGGGCATCGGCTCCGCATTCTGGGGATTACTGGCCGGCGCATTGACCTTGCTTGCCTGGCGACGGAATCGCACGGACGCATAGAGGGCAGTGGCGCGGCATCAGGTTGCCGGTGACAATGCGGCTTCACGGAGGAATTCCCATGCTCAAGCCTGCTCTCTTCGCCGCTCTGCTTGGCCTTGCTGCCACTTCGGCCAACGCACAAAGCGTACTGCCCGCGGTCAAAACGAATCCGTCTTTGTACGCCGTCAATTCGGCTGCTCTGGCCAGCGCGATGACCTACTGCAGTACACGACACGGCAACCTGCTGACTGGGTCACCCGGTCAAGCGTGTTTCGTCAAAGCCCGGCAGATACTGGCCAACTGGGGATTGAAGAGACTCTCGGCCGACGTGGATATACGCTGCAATGATCGGGCGACCTTCAACACCTGCCTCACTCCAGAAGTAGGCAAGCTCGTCTACGCACTGAACGCCGAATTCGTGAAGCAGGGTTTGTAGGAGTGGTGGACCTGCAGTAGCGGCGTTGGTCGCGAACTCCGGGGTGACACCTTCGGCACGGCCTGGCCTGGTCATTGCTCTGGAAACTTGAGTGACACCTCACCGGCAGTGAACTGCTTCTTCGGTTCGCGCGACTTGCGTCGCTTCCAAGCCGCCGCTACGTCAACGAATGAAGGCTGACCGTCTGCTGCAATGTATGGGTCTGCCCCGGTGGCAGTTCGATCACATCCTGGCCGGCATTCGATGCTTCCAGGCAGACGAAATTCCGCCAGCTCTCGGCTGGCGCATCGCTGATGGCGGCAATGCCGGACGCGCCGGGATTCCACACCACTAAAGAACGGCTCCCTGACGTGGCCAGCTCGATGCGACGCCCGAGCGAAGGATCGATCAATTCGAAATGTTTCCCGGTGTCGTGGTAGATGCGGTCGCTTCGGCCTGGATCGCGCACATCCTGCAGGCTCCACTCACCCGACTGGACGTGCGTCTTTCCGTCGAATTTGTCGGCATATGCCAATCCCTCCAGTCCCCGTACCTGCACGCGGGTGGCATCACCCACCCGGAAATAGCTGTGCAGCGCCTGGGTGAAATGCACCACGTCCGGGCCGTCGTTGTGGGTGCGGAGTGATTGGCGAAGCACGCGTCCTATATGTAACGACTGCACAAGCCGCAACAAGTTTGGCGAACGCTGCGGCAACTCCAGCTCCAGGGTAATGCCGCCTTCGCCGTCGCGTACGCAATTGGCCAGCACCCAGCGCGTATTGCGCGCGAAACCATGTTGCGGAACGTGTGCCTGCTCCCCTTCGCGACCGAAATACGGCCAGCACACCGGCACGCCGCCGCGAATTGCATCGGGTGCGCGCTTGCTGAGCGGCGAAAGCCAGAACACCTCGTCCATTCCTTTCGGGACCCAGGACAACACCTGGCCGCCATGCAGCGAAACTGCCGCGTCGGCCCAGGGCGTGCGAATGAGAAGAGCCGGCAGGCCCAGCAATTCACCTTCCGTGATCGTCATCGTCAAGAACTCCTCACTGCACCACGCGCGACGGTTTCTCGCGGGCAAAGTACCCGCCGATGAGAAACGCACCAAACAACAGCAACGCCGCGAGCAGCCACGGCGCACCGGGCAAGTGCATCGGCGCCTGCCTGCTGATGAACAATCAAAAAGTGCCTGCGAATGCCAGCGGGGCGAACACGCCCGCCAGGCTGACCAGACTCATCAACGCACCCTGCACGCGCCCCTGCGCGCTTGCATCCACCTGGCGCGTGATCAACGACTGGACAGACGGTCCCGCCACGCCCCACAGCGCACTGATCGGCAAACCGATCAGGAAGAACCAGCCCGCTTCGGCAATGCCGTAGATGACAAAACCCACCACGCCGCAGGCCAATCCAAAGAGCAGCGCGCGGCGTTCGCCCAGCTTCTTCACGATCGGTCCGATCAGTCCGCCCTGCACGATCACGCTGCAGACGCCGACCAGCGCCAGTACCCCGCCGATCTTGCGGCTGTCCCACTGATACTGGTATTCGGCGAACAGGACGAACACGCTGGGATAGACGTAATGGGCGAAATTGGCCAGGAACACCACCGCTGCCAATCCGAATATCTGCGGATATTTTCTCAACAGCATCAGTGAGCCGACCGGATTGGCGTGCGCCCAGTCGAAACGCGCAGTGCGCTTTTCCCTGGGCAGTGATTCCGGAAGCACGAACCAACCGTAGAGGAAGTTGAGCAAACTCAATCCGGCCGCGACCCAGAACGGCGCGCGCAAGTGGATCTCACCGAGATAGCCACCCAACGCCGGCCCCACAGTAAAACCTAATCCGAACGCCGCGCCGATCAGGCCAAAAGCCTTGGCGCGTTTTTCCGGCACGGTCACGTCGGCGATATACGCATTGGCAGTGGTGAAACTGGCCGAGAAAATGCCCGAGAAAACACGCGCCACCAATAACCACGGCAACGAATGCGCCAACGCCATCAATATGAAGTCGATGCCCAGCCCAAAGCAGGACAGCAGGATCACCGGGCGACGACCGTAGCGGTCCGACAGCGTGCCCTGGATCGGCGCGCTGACGAACTGGATCGCTGCGAACAGGAAACCGAACATGCCAATCCACCAGGCCGCCTGCACGAAATCGCCGCCGGTGAACTGGCGCACCAGTCCGGGCAACACGGGAATGATCACCCCGAACGACAACACGTCGATCAGCACCGTGATGAAGATGAAGATGAGCGCGGCAGTGCGCTTGCCGGAAGACGGGACTGCGTTCACGGGAAAGCCGATCGGTTGCGGTGGCGCAGTTTAGCGGGATTGGCTGCACGCCATCTGCAGCGCGCTAGAGGTGCTTTCCATCCAGGTAGAACCAGTGCCCGTCTTCACGCACGAAGCGGCTGCGCTCGTGCAAGCGCACCGCGCTGCCGCCGCCAATGCGATAACGGGCAACGAATTCCACTTCGGCCGAATCCGGGCCGGTGACCTGATGCTGCTTCACACTCAATCCCAGCCAGGTCGGCCGCGTGGCCGGCGCCTCGTCCAACGCAAAGCCGGGTGGACGGGTGCTGGCATGCCAGCTGCGGCACAGGTAATCGGACATGCCCAGCGCATACGCGCTGTAGCGTGACCGCATCAGGGCTTCGGCAGTCGCGGCGGCGCTTCCTTCATGCAGGGGACCACAGCATTGCGCGTACCCGCGCGCCGAGCCACAGGGACAGGCGCCGGACGCGGACATCATTCAGCGCTTGCCGTTGCCCGACTCGATGAAGCGCAGGAACTCGGCGCGGGTGCGCGCGTCTTCGCGGAAGCTGCCCAGCATCTTGGAGGTGATCATGCTGACGCCGCGCTTGTGGATGCCACGCGTGGTCATGCATTCGTGCACTCCTTCCACGACCACGCCCACGCCGAGCGGCTGCAGCACGTCCTGGATACAGGCCGCGATTTGCGCGGTCATCTTTTCCTGTACCTGGAAACGACGCGCATAGGTTTCGACCACGCGCGCCAGCTTGCTGATACCCACGACTTTTCCGTCGGGCAGATAGCCCACGTGGGCACGGCCGATGATCGGTGCCATGTGGTGTTCGCAATGGCTTTCGAACTCGATGTCGCGCAGCACGATCATCTCGTCGTAACCGGCCACTTCCTTGAAGGTGCGCTCCATGAATTCGCGCGGGTCTTCGTTGTAACCGCTGTACCAGTCGCCATAGGCTTCGACCACGCGCTTGGGCGTATCCAGCAGGCCCTCGCGATTGGGGTCCTCGCCAGCCCACGCCAGCACAGTGCGTACGGCACCTTCGGCCTCTTCGCGGCTGGGTTTTGTCGGGTTGTCGTGGGAATGGCTCATCGCATGGGCTCCTGCGGGGGCGTGGAGAATAACACCGGCCTCTGTCTCCCCCACTCACAGCGCCCAGAACCCGCACACGAGCAATCGCTGCACAGCGCGAGCAAGCCGTTGCGCCTTGGCGCTTTGAATGCCTGCGCGATTGCGGCCTGCGTCCGCAGCGAGTGCGGCTGCGATTTGTGTTTGCTCTGGTTTGCCTGGATATGCGCCAGTCGGCGCTACTCCGGATCCCATCAACGGAGACGCGTTGGGATTGGAGCCGACACGGATCGGGGGCGGCCACCACGCTCGCGCCTGAAGCGCGTGGCATGGCAGAAGCCGAATCGCGCCCCTGACGCGCTACGATGCCGCACCCCACCCGCCGTACGCTGTAGATTCCGAATGAAGGCCACCACCCCCGACGCACTCGCGGCGGCATGAGCACGTCGTCGAGTCCAGCGGATGCCAGCACCGAATCCTGGACCAAGCGCTGGCAGCACTGGATCGCCGCGGTCTCGAGCGCACTGCTGCATGTCTTGTTCCTGATCCTCGCGCTGCTGTCGCCGCCGGTAACCGTGACGCCGCCGCAAGGCGCTGCTGCCGGCAGCAGGATGGCCGTGGACTTCATTGGCGAAACACCACCGCCCGTCAGCAAGGCACCCGCGCGCAAGCCTGCCGCCAAGCGCGCCTCAACCTCGCCCGTCCAGTCCACCGCGGTCACTCACGCCGAAGATCCGGTGCCGCCCAACGTGGCCGACGATCCCGAGGAGGGCCAAGCTGAAATACCTGCGGCAACCCCTCCCGCCGCCCCGCCCGCCGCACCCTCCACCCCGCAGCGTCGCCCACGCGTCTGGGGACAGCCGCCGGGGATGCTGCCCGACGACATGGCCGCCGAAAATGCGGGGCTCGCCAGAAGTCCTGCCACCCAACGCGGCCGCGGCAACGACGCCACCGCCGGCCAACCGAGCATGGAAGTGGGCGGCTACCAGGTGTACTACGGCCTGCGCAGCGAAACCAGGCTGCGCGCCTGGCGCGACCAGGGCATGACCGAACTCTT
>JBDTZK010000061.1:0-8292 GCA_040005195.1 Pseudoxanthomonas sp. | reverse complement strand
GGGGCTGCGCAGCCGCGAGAACCTTTTCGTGGACGATGAAGGCCGCTGGAGCGGCACCTATGTTCCGGCCTTCGTACGGCGCTATCCGTTTGTGCTTGCGGAACTGCCGGGCCAGAATGTGGGGGTCTGTATCGACGAGGCCTTCACGGGCCTGAACGAGCGCGAAGGAGAAGCGCTGTTCGATGCGCAGGGCAGCAACACCCCCTTCCTGCAGAACGCCATGGATTTCCTGCAGCAGTACCAGCGCGAGTATGTGCGGACGGAGGCGTTCTGCCGGCGCCTGCAGGACGCCGGGCTGCTGCGCGAGATGAACGCCAAGGCAGACTTGGTGGATGGACGCAGTTTCACGGTCGGCAGCCTCCTGGTGGTGGACGAGCCGAAACTCATGGCGTTGCCGGATGCGACGGTGCTGTCGCTGTTTCGTACCGGCGAGATTCACCTGATCTCGATGCACCTGATGTCCCTGTCCAACATGCAAGGGTTGGTGGAACGGGTCGCGGCCCGCAAAAGCCCGCTGCAGCCGGCACCGCGGCCACTGCCGCTTTGACGCGGGGCGGGCCTATTTCGCCAGTGCCACTTCGCGCGCGAACACTGCAATGTCGATGACCTCGACGGCGTTCTGTGCTACCAGGCGGGCCAGCAAGCGATCGATCTGGCGCGGCTTGAGCCGGGAGTTGCGCAGGATCCAGTTGCGATTGACCCGCCGGTGGCTCATCACCGAGAGGGTCCGGTAGATGTCCGCGGTCATGCTTGCCTGCGGCAGCGACGGCCAATGCCGCAACATATAGGTCAGGCCGCTGGAGGCGGGCTCCGGCTCTGACTTTGCCGCAGGCCGCGGATCCATCAACGAGCTGGTGAACTTCTGGGCCCAGCCATGGAGCGCGGCGAAGGCGGTGGCGGTGGCGGTGGTGGAGGGCGGTTGCGTCTGCATGTCTCCAGTCTCGGGGAACTGCGTCAGCATGCCCTAGGGAAATTCCGTAACACCCGGTGAGGGATTTCCGTCTACCGCCGTGATCGGCAAAGAAAAAGCCCCTGACCATGACAGCCAGGGGCTTTTGCAATTGGTGCCGGAGAGGTGAATCGAACACCCGACCTTCTCATTTACGAATTAGTGGGCATACATAGACCCTCTAATTAATAAACCTTAATAGTCCACTATATTCCCAATACAAGAGGAATAATCAGCCTAACGGGCTAGCATCCAGTTAGACGAAATCTAGAACTGAACCAGGCCCGCGCGAGTCAAGGATTCGATGAGCTCCGTGCCTGCTCGTTCGCGTTGTTGCTGGTGGTTCCTGCGGGCCAGCGCGACCCGTCCTTGAATCAGCGCCTCTACAAGTTCGGCATGCGCGCGGATCGAATTCTCGCGATGCGGACGCAGGCGCAATGCAATGACATGCCCACGCAACCCCCGATCCCGATAGGAAATTCCGACCTCCGCAATGCGAGGGTTGTTCGACAGGGATAGTAAGCCGCGATGAAAACGCTCATCCGCGTCAATCCAGGCTTTCGGCTCGACGCTCGTTGGCCCGCGCCGCATGGCAGCAACCGCCTCATGCAGCACGCCAAGTTCAGAACTGGCCGGCTTTCGCCGCGCGATGAGTTCGACCGCGAAGACTTCCAGGGCCGTCAGCAATTCATAGATATGTGCCATGTCGTCGATTGAAATGGGTGCCACCCGGATTGCATGTCGCGGAATGATATTGACCAAGCCTTCGCTTTGCAGGCGCAGCAAGCCTTCGCGCACCGGCGTGCGACTGCTACCCAGCTCCGCAGCAATCAAACGATCGTCGATCTCTGCACCGCCGGCCAGCTCGCCGCTTGTGATGCGTGACTTCAGCAGCGCATAGGCGCGCAACGACATCGCCTGACCGGCGTTTGCTTGCTGGGTCAAATCGAGCAACAGTGACATGCATACCTCTCGTTCTGGGGCGGGGAAAGTCCCGATGCTAGTGCATTGTGCAGGCCGTCGCGATCCTCATAGTCAGGCTATTCACCGCCAGTTCGAACATCAATCGCTTGACGTGTAATACATCGGTTGATATATTACACGTCAAGGATTCAGCAATCCTGCATCGACACACGTCGACGACACAACTCAACAGGAGACAAATCATGCGAAATGTACAAGTAAGCAGTTGGATTGCCGGTATGGTTTTCGCAATTGGTTGCGGTCATGCCGCGATGGCGCAGAAGCCATTGGAACTGCGCTATGGGCACATGAATCCGCCCACCAGCGCAGCTGGTCTCCAGGCGCAATGGTTGGCCGAAGAGATAGCCAAACAAACCGGCAGTCAAATCAATTTGAAGGTCTATCCTTCTTCTCAGCTCGGCAAACTTCAGGAACTGGCGGAAGCCGTGTCGACTGGAACAATTGCGCTTTCACACAACACGGCCGCCGGCTTCGGGGCGCTGTATGAGCCGTTTGCAGCGCTCGACACACCCTATCTGTATCGCGACGTTGCGCACTTGATGAAAGTGGTCGACGTCGATTCGCCGGTGATGAAGAAACTTTCTGCCGGTCTTTCGAAGAGCGCGGGCGTCCGTGTGCTGTACGCCTACTACTTCGGCACGCGCCAGTTGACGACAACGAACAAGGCCGTGTACCAACCGTCGGACCTCGGAGGCCTCAAGATCCGTGCCATCCCGTTCCCGATCTACCTGGCGACGGTAACGGGCATGGGTGCGGTTCCCGTGCCCGTGGACTTCGCCGAGTTACCAACTGCGCTCGCGACCGGACAGGTTGCTGGGCAGGAGAACCCGTTCAACGTGATCCATACGAGCAAGATGTTCGAGACACAGTCCTACCTGATGCTTACCGGGCACATCATGGGGGCCCAGTACATTGTGATCAACGAAGGCGTCTGGAAAGGTCTGAGCGAGCAGCAGCGAACGGCCGTGACTAAAGCCGCAAACATCGTGCGTGAACGGGCGACGAAGTACGTACTTGATCAAGAGGCCGCCGATCTCGAAAGCCTGAAAAAGGCCGGCATGAAAGTCATCGGACCCGCCGAGGGACTCAAGCTGGACGCATTCAAGGCATCCGTAGCGACCACGATAAATAAGGATTTCGGCGCGAAGTACGGCGACCTGTACAAGGAAATTTCTGCGATCAAGTAACCCTCCGTCGAGGTCCGATTGCGATCGCCTTCACTGTCCATGGCGCGACCTGGACCTGCCCAGGTTGACGCTTTCCTCTCAGAGCCACATTACACGGGCAAGCCAATGAGTGACCCAGAACAAGGACGCCTGCATCGTTTCGTGTGGGCAAGCTGCGCTGTTGCAGAACACTCGGCGCTGGTTATGCTTATTGCGCTGACGGCGGCATTGGCGGTTCAGATCATAGGCCGCGAGATTTTCGATGTCGGTCTGCCCGCCGCTGACGAAGTGGCGCGCTTTTGCGGCCTGAGCATGGTCTTCCTGGCAGCGCCGCAGTTGCTTCTACAGCACGGCCATGTCAGCGTCGAACTGTTCCACAACAAGCTATCAGTGCCAGTGCGTCGCAGACTGATGCGCGCACTGGCTTGCCTGGTCGTGCTGTTTTGTGCCCTCTTTCTGTTCGGTGCGTGGAAGTTCATGCAGCGCGCAGCTCAATTCACCACACCTGCGCTGGGCATGCAGAACAGCCTCTACTACACGCCAGCATTGATCGGTGTGCTTGGCCTGTTCTGCGTTGCGGCCTATCAGATCCTCGCAGCCCCACCACGCGAACTCGCTCCCGAAGACGAGGAGTCCAAGTCCTCATGATGAGCTTTACTGCAGTGAGCATCTTCCTGCTGCTGATGTTGGCTGGCCTGCCGCTGGCGTTTGCGCTGGGATTGGGTGCAGCATTGGCAATCGGGTTCTATGACCTGCCACTGGCGGTGGTTGCGCAGCGCACGGTCAATGCCATCGACTCGACGGCGCTGATGGCCGTGCCGATGTTCATTCTGGCTGCCAATCTCTTCAACGCCACTGGGATTACCGGGCACTTGTTCGATCTCATCCGGATGATCGTGGGGCGCCTCCGTGGCGGACTCGGTCATGTGACAGTGCTTGCTAATCTGGTGTTCTCGGGCATCTCGGGCGCCGCATTGGCCGACATCGGTGCGCTTGGCAATGTGCAGATGAAGATGATGCGCGAACAAGGCTACTCGGACCGCTTTGGCGCAGGCTTGTCTGTCGCAGCCGCGACGATCGGTCCAATCTTCCCGCCGAGCATCCCGCTGATCATCTTTGCCGCAGCGGCCGAAGTATCGGCCGTCAAGCTGTTGCTTGCTGGTGTAGTACCGGGCTTGTTGATTGCCCTCGCTTTGATGATTCAGGTCGCCTGGATGGCCCGCGGCGGCAAATTGCCGCGTGACACAAGCGTCCGACTCGAGGCTGCGGCCCTGCGCAAGAAGCTGTTGGTGGCTACACCTGCGCTGCTGGCCCCCGTAATCCTGCTTGGCGGTCTCGTCAGCGGCTGGTTCGGACCGACAGAGATCGCCGCAGTGACCGTTGTATATGCATCGTTCCTGGGCGTGTTTGTGTATCGCACGCTGACGTGGACTCGCTTCGTCGCCGCAGCGCGGGAGAGTGTGCAAACGTCGGCCAGCGTGATGCTTATTGTCGGCACTGCGGCATTGTTTGCCTGGGTGCTAACCATCGACCAATTGCCCATGCTGGTCAGCGAATATTTGCTGTCCATTTCGAAAAACCCGTTGATCCTGCTGTTGCTAGTCAATCTGCTTCTGCTGATGGTCGGCATGGTGATGGAGACTCTTGCGGCGATCCTGATCCTGGCTCCCATCCTCACGCCTGCACTAGTTGCAGCGGGAGTCGATCCGATCCAGTTGGGTGTGGTGGTGGTACTCAACCTGATGATCGGACTGATGACGCCTCCAGTGGGAATGAGTCTGTACATGATGAGTCTTGTGGCCCGCATTCCGGTGCACCACGTGTTGCTGGGTTGTGCGCCATTTCTCGTCCCGTTGTTCGTTGCACTGGCACTAATAACGTTGGTTCCGGAGTTGTCAACATGGCTTCCAAATCTCATATTCGCAAAGTAATTGGGGAAACGAGGTGCAAGATCACTTTGACTCGCGAAAAATCGGCCGCACCGGTCTGCGGGCGACCACGCTTGGTATGGGCTGCGGCACCCTCGGAGATCCGTGGAAGTCCAGCGATGCCGCCACCAGTTTTCGCACCGTAGAAGTCGCGTACGCAGCCGGTGTGCGCTACTTCGATACGGCCCCGTGGTACGGAATCGGCAAGAGCGAAAGCCGCACTGGCATGGCACTGCAGGCGTTCGAACGTTCGTCCTACGCCCTTAGCAGCAAAGTTGGCCGTGTACTGCACAGGCCAGCACGTGTCGGTGGTGCGGCGCCCGCAACGCGGGGGCCGTATCGCCATCGTTGGCATGGGGGCTACGATTTTGACCTGTACTTCGACTACACACGAGCCGGCGTGTTGCGTTCGTATGAAGACAGTTTGCAGCGACTGGGCCATGCAGGCGTCGATGCCCTGGTAGTGCACGACCTGGACCGAAAGTTCAATCCGGATGCCGAAACGTTCGATAGCCGGATTTCCGAACTGGACGCCGGCGGTGGCTTCGCCGCCTTGCTTGAACTCAAGCGCTGCGACGACATCCAGGCTATTGGCATCGGCATCAATCATGCTGGCCTGGTTCCAATGTTTCTCGAGCGCTTTACGCCCGATTTCTTCCTCGTGGCCATGCCCTACACCTTGCTAGATCAAGACGGCCTGCGCGAATTGGATGCCTGCCACGAGTGCGGCGTCAGTGTCGTCATCGGCGCACCCTTTGCCTCGGGCATCTTGGCCAGCGCTTCGGTAGATACGGCCACCTACGGCTATCGCCAATGTCCGGCTGACATTAGCGAGCGATTGCAACAGCTGCACTTTGCGGCAGAGCAACACAAAGTGCCTTTGGCTGCCGCTGCCTTGCAGTTTCCATTGGCGCACCCAGCCGTGGCGACTGTAATACCTGGTGCCGGCTCACCCGACGAAATGCAGCAGAACGCCAGCAACATGCGCTTTGAGATTCCGGCCGCCTTCTGGCAGACGCTGCGCGCGCAACGTCTGATCGGCGCGGACGCCCCGATTCCGTTGAGTTCGTGATGAGCGACGTGCAGGACCTGGAGATCACGGACTGCCACCACCATTTGTGGGACCTTCAGGTCAACTACTACCCGTGGCTCACTGATCGCATCACGCAACGAGTCTGTGGCGAGTATTCCGCCATTCGCAAGAACTACCTGATCGAAGACTTCTTGCGCGACATGCAGGGCCTGAACGTGGTTCGCTCCGTTCACGTGCAGGCCGAGCACGATCACACCGATCCCGTTCGCGAAACCCGGTGGCTGCAGTCAGTCGCAGACAACCCCGTTTCCCGTGGGTTCCCGCACGGCATCGTCGTGTACGCCGACATGACCGCATTGAACGTGGAACTGATTCTCGATCAGCACTGCATGAATGCAAACGTGCGCGGCGTGCGTCAGATGATGCACGAAGTCCTGCTGGAAAAAAGCTCGGCACCCGTTACCCACCTGGATGATGCGAACTGGCGAAGCAACCTAAGCCTGTTGGGGAAACATGGCTTGAGTTTTGACCTGCAGGTCTATCACACGCAGATTCGAAGTGCATACCAGGCCGTGAAGTCCTGCCCCAACGTTCAGTTCGTGCTGTGCCACATGGGACAGCCCGCACAACGCGATGCGCCCTACTTGGCAGCGTGGCAGGCAGGTTTACGGCTAATGGCGTCATTGCCAAACGTCGCCATCAAGATCTCCGGCGTCGGCATGTTTGAGCGCGCGTGGTCGGTCGAATCACTGCGCCCACTGGTACTCGGCGTGATTGAAGCATTCGGCGTGCAGCGTTGTCTGTTTGCGAGCAATTTCCCGGTTGACGGAATGATGAACAGCTATCGGCGGCTATGGGACGCTTACTCGCAGGTCACCGAGGACTTCACGGCGGACGAGCGCCGCCAACTATTCAGCGAAAACGCCAGACGAATTTACCGTGTCTAGAAAGATTTATATGAAAAATCCCTATCGAATCGTGGTCATCCCAGGAGATGGCATTGGTCCCGAAGTAATGGACGTTACCTTGCGCGTGTTGGAGGCCGTGGCAACGCCTGATCTCGTGTTTGATTTCGCCGAGTACCCCACAGGATCGGCACACTTTGCCCGAACTGGTGAGGTGCTTTCGGATGCCTTGATTGAGGACTGCCGAGCATCAGATGCCATTCTGCTAGCCGCAATCGGCCTGCCCGAAGTGCGTCGCGCGGAAGGCACCGAAGTGCAGCCGGAAATCGTCGTCGGATTGCGCATGAAGTTAGACTTGTACGCGGCCATCCGGCCCATCAAGTTGTATCCCGGGGTCGCGAGCACCCTGAAGACCACTGAACCCGGCATCGACTTCGTCATCCTGCGTGAAAACACAGAAGGTCTTTTCGCATCATTTGGAGGTGGAGCACGTGTAGGTGATCAAGTCTCCGCTGACAACATGATCATCACGCGCAAGGGTACCGAGCGCATCAGCGAGTTCGCGTTTAGGCTGGCTGCTCGACGCAAAGGCCGCCCTACCGACGGGCGCAGCAGGGTGACCTGTGTTGACAAGGCAAACGTGTTCCGCAGCCTCGCGTTCTTTCGAAAGGTTTTCGAAGAAGTGGCCGCGCGCCATCCGCAGATTGAAAGCGAGTCGATTCACGTTGACGCGATGTGCATGTACATGCTGCAGCGTCCGTGGGACTTCGACGTGCTGGTGATGGAAAACATGTTTGGCGACATACTGTCCGATCTCGGTGCAGCGCTGGTCGGTGGGCTTGGACTCGGTCCATCTGCCGAGATTGGCGATGGTATTGCGATGTTTCAACCGTCGCACGGTTCTGCGCCTACGATCGCGGGCCAGGATCTGGCCAATCCGCTGGCCACTGTTCTGTCGGCGGCAATGATGCTGGACTGGCTGGGTCATGCCAATGGCGATTCCGCAGCAACACAGGCGGCTGCGCGAATTGAGATGGCGGTTCAGACCTTGTTGCGTGAAGGCAAGACCTTGACACCGGATTTGGGCGGCAAGGCCGGCACGCGATCTGTCGGCGCCGCGCTCATCGATTCCTTGGCTATTTGCAATGCGACTGTCTGAGGAACACCATGAAATCAATCCCGGCTAACGCCCATGGAGTTCCGTCCGCCCGGCCGGTCGTTGTCATCGGCTTTCGGGTCTTGGAGCTATGCGGGATCATTCCCCACTGGCCGATTTGTCCTCGTCCTCTTGGGAGCACATACGGGCCGTCCCTGAGCGGTGCGACGT
>JBDTZK010000060.1:0-8333 GCA_040005195.1 Pseudoxanthomonas sp. | reverse complement strand
ATTCGCGCCTGTTGAAGGAGCGCGTGATCTTCCTGGTGGGCGGCGTGGATGACCATGTTTCCAATGTCATCGTCGCCCAGATGCTGTTTCTGGAAGCCGAGAACCCCGAGAAAGACATCAGCTTCTACATCAACTCGCCGGGCGGCGTGGTCACTGCCGGCATGGCAATCTACGACACCATGCAGTACATCAAGCCGGATGTGAGCACGATCTGCGTAGGCCAGGCCTGCAGCATGGGCGCGCTGCTGTTGTCGGCGGGCGCGGCGGGCAAGCGTTATGCGCTTCCGAACTCGCGCGTGATGATCCACCAGCCCTCGGGCGGTTCGCAGGGTCAGGCCACGGATATCGACATCCAGGCCCGCGAGATCCTGGCCATGCGCCAGCGCCTGAACGAGATCATGGCCAAGCACACCGGGCAATCACTCGAAACCATCGCCCGTGACACCGAGCGTGACAACTTCAAGAGTGCTGCGGATGCCGTGTCCTATGGCCTGGTCGACCAGGTGCTGGAACGTCGTCCTGAAGACTCCATCCAGGCCGGCTGATCCTCCTGAAAGTCGCGATATCCAACCCCTGCAACCCTTTCCGGCCTGCGCCCGCATCGCGCGGCCGGAACTGCTATTCTCAAACCGAACACCCGCTTGACGGGTCGGGTGACTGGACAACCGAAGCATGAGCGAAGACCGGCAAAGCCGTTCCGGCGACAGCAACAAGATTCTTTATTGTTCGTTCTGCGGAAAAAGCCAGCACGAAGTCCGCAAGTTGATCGCGGGCCCGAGCGTGTTCATCTGTGATGAATGCGTGGAGCTGTGCAACGACATCATCCGCGAGGAACTCGAGGAAAAGGCCCAGTCTGCGCGTAGCAGTCTGCCCAAGCCGCGGGAGATCCTGGAAGTCCTGGACCAGTACGTAATCGGGCAGCAACGTGCCAAGCGCACGCTCGCGGTCGCGGTGTACAACCACTACAAGCGTATCGAGAGCCGCAGCAAGAACGACGACGTCGAGTTGTCCAAGTCGAATATCCTGCTCGCAGGCCCAACCGGTTCGGGTAAGACCCTGTTGGCCGAAACGCTGGCCCGTTTGCTCAATGTCCCGTTTACCATCGCCGACGCCACCACGCTGACCGAAGCCGGCTATGTCGGCGAGGATGTGGAAAACATCATCCAGAAGCTGTTGCAGAAGTGCGACTACGATGTGGAGAAGGCGCAGCAGGGCATCGTGTATATCGACGAGATCGACAAGATTTCGCGCAAGAGCGAAAACCCGTCGATCACCCGTGACGTTTCCGGCGAAGGCGTGCAACAGGCGCTGCTTAAACTGATCGAAGGCACGGTCGCCAGCGTTCCCCCGCAGGGCGGTCGCAAGCATCCGCAGCAGGAATTTCTGCAGGTCGATACCAAGAACATCCTGTTCATCTGCGGCGGCGCCTTTGCTGGCCTGGACAAGATCATCCAGCAACGTTCGACAGAAGCCAGCGGCATCGGCTTCGGTTCGAAGATCAAGAGTTCCGAGCGCAAGGCCGAAATGGGCAAGGTGCTGTCGGAAGTCGAGCCGGAAGACCTGATCAAGTTTGGCCTGATTCCGGAATTCGTCGGTCGACTGCCTGTGGTCGCGACCCTGGAAGAACTGGATGAGCAGGCTTTGATCAAGATCCTGACCGAGCCCAAGAACGCCATCACCAAGCAGTTCAAGAAGCTGTTTGACATGGAAGGCGTCGAGCTTGAATTCCGCCCCGATGCCTTGTCTGCCATTGCCCGCAAGGCGCTCAAGCGCAAGACCGGCGCACGTGGTCTGCGCACTATTGTGGAGTCAGTGCTGCTGGATACCATGTACGACCTGCCTTCGCTTGAGAACGTCGGCAAGGTGGTCGTGGACGAGTCCGTCATCGAGCACAAATCCGAGCCGTACCTGATCTATCAGAATCCGCCTGCACAACCGAAGGTTGCTTCGGCCGAGTAAGCAGCCAAGCCGTTGAACATCAACGGCTTTTCGCTCCCCACTTGCATCCCTTCGCAGATGGCCCCATAACGGGGCCATGGTGCATTGCGCCTTCTTGTCCGCACTTTGCTGGAGCCCCCATGGCACGTTCCGATTCACATCTCCTCGACCTGCCGGTGCTGCCGCTGCGCGACGTCGTGGTTTTTCCGCACATGGTCATTCCGTTGTTTGTCGGTCGCGACAAATCCATGCGTGCGCTGGAGCAGGCGATGGAGGCGGACAAACGCATCCTGCTGCTTGCCCAGAAGTCGGCTGAAACCGATGACCCCACTGATGCCGACATGTATTCCATCGGCACCCTGGCGCAGGTGTTGCAGCTGCTGAAACTGCCTGATGGCACCATCAAGGTACTGGTGGAAGGCACTGCACGCGTCAACGTTACCGAAGTCAGCGAGCGCGATGGTTCGCTTTACGGGCGCGCCGAGGAAATCGATTCAAGTGATCTGCGGGAAGGTCGCGAAGTCGAAGCGGTCGCCCGATCGCTGATGGGTTTGTTCGAGCAGTACGTCAAGACCAACCGCAAGTTGCCGCCGGAATTGCTGCAGACCCTCGCCGGGATCGACGAACCCAGCCGCCTGGCCGACACCATCGCCGCGCACCTGGGCGTTCGCCTGAGCGACAAGCAGCGTTTGCTGGAAACCATCGAAGTCGGCGACCGCCTCGAATTGCTGGTGGGTTTTGTCGATGGCGAGATAGACGTGCAGCAACTGGAAAAGCGCATCCGTGGACGGGTCAAGTCGCAGATGGAAAAAAGCCAGCGCGAGTACTATCTCAACGAACAGATGAAGGCAATCCAGAAGGAGCTGGGCGAACTGGATGACGCGCCCAACGAACTGGAAGACCTTGCACGCAAGGTGGCAGAGGCCGGCATGCCGAAACCGGTTGAGGCCAAAGCGAAAAGCGAGCTCAACAAACTCAAGCAGATGTCGCCCATGTCAGCTGAGGCCGCCGTGGTGCGCAATTACCTCGACTGGATCCTGGGGGTGCCCTGGAAAAAACGCAGCAAGGTGCGCAAGGACCTGAAAGCCGCGCAGGATACGCTTGATGCCGATCATTACGGCCTGGAAAAGGTCAAGGAACGCATCCTGGAGTACCTTGCCGTACAGACCCGTGTGAAGCAGATGCGTGGGCCGATCCTGTGCCTGGTTGGGCCGCCCGGCGTGGGCAAGACGTCGTTGGGCCAGAGTATCGCCAAGGCGACCAACCGGAAATTCGTGCGCATGTCGCTTGGCGGTGTACGTGACGAAGCTGAAATCCGTGGTCACCGCCGCACCTATGTAGGTTCGATGCCCGGCAGGATCGTGCAGAACCTCAACAAGACCGGCACCAAGAATCCGCTGTTCGTGCTGGATGAGATCGACAAGATGTCGATGGATTTCCGTGGAGACCCGTCTTCGGCCTTGCTGGAAGTGCTGGACCCCGAACAGAACAATGCCTTCAACGACCACTACCTGGAAGTGGACCTCGACTTGTCGGAAGTCATGTTCGTGGCCACCGCCAATTCGCTCAACATCCCGGGCCCATTGCTGGACCGCATGGAAGTGATCCGCATCCCCGGCTATACCGAGGAAGAAAAGCTCAACATCGCCGAACGCTATCTGGTTCCCAAGCAGCTCAAGGCCAATGGACTGAAGGCCGAAGAGTTGAAGATTGCCGAGAGTGCGATTCGCGACATCGTGCGTTACTACACGCGTGAGTCGGGCGTCCGCAATCTGGAGCGTGAAATCGCCAAGATCTGCCGCAAGGTGGTGAAGGAGATCGCACTTGCTGGTCCCAAGCCCGCCAAGAAAAAGACCACGGCCATCAGCGTCACTTCCAAGAACCTGGAGAAATACCAGGGCGTTCGCCGCTTCGACTATGGTCGCGCAGAGGAGCAGAACGAGATTGGCCTAGTCACCGGGCTGGCCTGGACGGAAGTGGGCGGTGATCTGTTGCAGATCGAAGTCTCGCTCGTGCCTGGAAAGGGCGGCCTGACGCTGACCGGTCAGCTGGGTGACGTGATGAAGGAGTCGGCATCGGCGGCGATGTCGGTGGTCCGTTCGCGTGCCGAGAGCCTGGGAATCGATACCGATTTCCTGCAGAAGCAGGACGTGCATCTGCACGTGCCGGACGGCGCCACACCCAAGGATGGTCCGAGCGCTGGCATTGCAATGGCGACTGCGCTCGTTTCCACACTGACCAAGAATCCCGTGCGCGCCAATGTGGCCATGACCGGTGAAATTACCTTGCGCGGCCGTGTGTCTGCGATTGGTGGCCTGAAGGAAAAATTGTTGGCGGCCATTCGTGGCGGCATCACCACCGTCATCATTCCGGAAGAGAACCGCAAGGATCTGGCCGACATTCCGGACAACGTCACCAAAGGCATGAAGATTATTCCGGTGCGCTGGATTGATGAAGTGCTGGACCTTGCGCTGGAGCGACCTGTTGCACCGGCCGCGTCGGGCGGTGGGGAGAAGCTGCCTGTACGGGGCGCGGGGAAGACGCAGGCGCAGCCCGATGTCAAGCACTGATCGCGTGTCCACCGCAAGCGTAAAAATGCCGTGAAACCCGCGCCATTGTTGGCTTTTCGCCTTGCGTGGGTAGTGCGCCACTGGTATAAATGAGTGACCCGCGAGCGCCTGATTCCATGACGCGCTTCACGGCACCTAAGATTGGATCATTCGCAGACTCCAGGTCTTGGATAATCTGATTACTCATTCCGCGGTGATGCCGCAAAGGGAGTTATTACATGAACAAAACTGAATTGATCGACCAGGTTGCCGAATCCGCCGACCTGAGCAAGGCCGATGCAGCCCGTGCAGTGGATGCTGTGATTTCCTCCGTCACCAAGGCGCTCACCAAGGGCGATACCGTCACGGTGGTTGGTTTTGGTACGTTCCAGGTCCGCGCGCGCGCTGCCCGCACTGGCCGCAATCCGAAGACCGGCGACACGATCAACATCGCCGCCTCTAAAAATCCTGCATTCAAAGCTGGTAAGGCTCTGAAGGATGCCGTAAACTAATCTGCTCGCCGCCGACGTTTAGGTGTCGGCCTAGCACTCGGGTGCTTAGCTCAGCGGTAGAGCGTCTCCCTTACACGGAGAGGGTCGGGGGTTCGAAACCCTCAGCACCCACCAAAGCGCCCGGCACGAGCGGATGCGACACGGTCCGCGGTACGAAGTTTGAAACAGGTTTCAGACTGCAAGTTTCAGAAATGCGGAGTGGTAGTTCAGTTGGTTAGAATGCTGGCCTGTCACGCCGGAGGTCGCGGGTTCGAGTCCCGTCCACTCCGCCATATTTGAAACAGAAGGGCGCCGAAAGGCGCCTTTTCTGTTTTTACGGCCAGGCGCATATCAGCCTGGGCCATAGTCAGGGCGCTCCGGCGTTAACAGTGCGCGCCAAGCGCGCTAAACTGACCGGCTTACGAAATCAGGCCGAATGCCCCGATGCTGCAGAAACTTCGCGACAAGACTTCAGGTTGGATAGCCACCGCCGTGCTCGGCCTGCTGATCATTCCTTTCGCCTTCGTAGGTGTGAACGAGTACGCCACAGGCGGCACGAATGCTGCCGTGGCCAAGGTGGAGGCGCCGCCGACCTGGTGGACGTCCGCGCCACACTTCTGGCCGCTGACCATGTTCTGGCAGCACGAGGAAGTGACGCAGGAAGAGTTTCGTGCAGGCTTCGAGCGCGCCAGGCAGCAGCAGCGCCAGGCGCAGGGCGACAATTTCGATCCGCGCGAATTCGAGACCAAGGAAAACAAACTGCTGGTCCTGGACCAGTTGATCGACCAGAAAGTCATGCAACTGAGCGCCAAGCGCGCAGGAATTGCAGTCAGCAACGATGCCGTGCGCCAGTCCATCGCCAATGAGCCTGCTTTCCAGGTTGACGGCAAGTTCGATGCGGCTCGCTACTCGGCTTTGCTTTCCACGCAGATCCCGGCACTGACGCCCGTGGAGTTTGAGCAACAGGAACGCGAGCGCCTGCAGTTGGCACTCATTCCACAGGGTATTGGTGAATCTGAATTTGCCACTACCAAGGAGATGGATCGCCTGATCAAGCTGCTGGGCGAGACCCGTGACGTGACCATCGCCGCGCTGTCCGCACCGGTGGCCAACGCCGATACGGCTGCAGTTACCGATGCGCAGATCAAGAGCTGGTACGACGGCCACGCCACTGACTACAAGCAGGGCGAGTCGGTCACCCTGGAATATGTCGATGTCGACGCCACGACGTTGCCAGCGAGTACGGCGCCTGTGGACGAAGCCGCATTGCGCAAGCGTTACGAACAGGAAAAGTCGCGCTTCATGAGCGCCGAACAGCGCCTGGCGTCGCATATCCTGATCGCGGTCGCAGCAGATGCCGACGCGGCCGCGCAGAAGGCTGCGGAGCAGAAGATCACGGCGATCGCAGCGCAGGCCCGTCAGCCCGGCGCCGACTTCGCGGCACTGGCCAAGGCCAATTCGCAGGACCCGGGTTCCAAGGACAGTGGTGGTGATCTGGGCTGGGTGGATCCCGGTGTGATGGAAAAGCCTTTCGACGAAGCCCTGTTTGCGATGAAGGCCGGTGAGATCAGTGGCCCGGTCAAGACTGATTTTGGCTATCACGTGCTGCAGTTGCGTGAGATCAAGCCTGGCCAGGGCAAATCGTTCGAGGAAGTGCGCGACGTGCTTGCACGCGAGGAAGCGGATGCGGGTGGCGAACGTGCCTACAACGATCTGGCCGGGCGGCTGGTCAACGAAGTGCTCAAGAATCCGACCTCGCTCGCTCCGGCAGCCAAGAGCGTTGGGTTGCCGGTGCAGCGCATTGGTCCGTTCTCGCGTGCGACTGCCTCCGGCATTGCGGTCAATCCTGCTGTGCAGCGCGCGGCGTTCTCGGACGCCTTGGTGCAGGATGGCACGGTAAGCGACCCGATCGAGATCGCTCCCAAGCACTCGGTGTTCATTCGCGTGGTGCAGCACACGCCCGAGCAGGCGCAGCCACTGGCCCAGGTACGCGATGCCGTCATTGCCGCCATCCGTGCCGACCGTGCGGCCAAGGTAGCGGAAGCGGCGGCTGATGCGGTCCTGGCACGTATCAGCAAGGGTGAAACCTTGCAGACGATTGCCGCTGCCGACAAGTTGCAGACCGGCGAACTGCCGGGTGTACCGCGTGGTGCGCCGATGCCGTCGCCGGAAATCAACGCGGCGATCTTCTCGGCCCGTCGTCCCGCTGCCGGCAAGGTGTCGGCTGGCAAGGCCAGAATGGAAGATGGCAACTACGCGGTATTCGTGGTCAACAAGGTCAACGAAGGCGATATGGCAAAGGTTACGCCGGAGCAGCGTATCCAGCTGCAGCAGCAAGTCGTGCAGATGGATGGCGCCAGCGACGTCCAGGCCTTTGTCGGTGCGCTGCGCAAGCAGTACAAGATCACGCGCAGGGAAGAACAGCTCTGACGCTGCCCTGACAAGCATGGGTCAGGCGTAAAAAAAGCCCGGCAATGCCGGGCTTTTTTTCAACTTGAGTGATCGAGTTGGGCGAGCCTACTCGCCGTCACCTATGCCGGTCATGCCCAGGATGTTGTAACCCGCATCCACGTAGGTGACTTCACCGGTGACGCCGGCCGCCAGGTCCGAGCACAGGAACGCGCCCACGTTGCCCACGTCTTCGATAGTCACCGTGCGGCGCAATGGTGAATACGTTTCAACATGCCCCAGGATGCTGCGGAAACCGCCAATGCCGGCGGCGGCCAGTGTCTTGATCGGTCCGGCGGAAATCGCATTGACGCGAATGCCTTCCGGACCAAGATTGAGCGCCAGGTAGCGAACCGTCGCCTCCAGACTGGCCTTGGCCACGCCCATGACGTTGTAATTCTGCAAGGCGCGTTCGGCGCCCAGGTAGCTGAGCGTCAGCACCGCACCGTGGCGTCCCTGCATGGCGGGGCGTGCCGCCTTGGCGAGCGCGGCCAGCGAATAGGCCGAGATATCGTGCGACAGCGCAAAATTCTCGCGGGTCAGCCCATCCAGGAAGCCGCCGGTGATCGCTTCGCGCGGCGCGAAGGCGATGGCATGCACTAGGATGTCGAAGCCGTCCCAGTGCTCGCCCAGTTGCTGGAAACAGGCTGCAATCTGCGCGTCATCGCTCACGTCCAGTGGCAGCACGATGTTGCTGCCGTACTCGGCGGCGGCTTTTTCCACGCGCGATTTAAGGCGGTCGTTCTGATAGGTAAAGGCGAGTTCGGCGCCTTCGCGGTACATGGCCTCAGCAATGCCCGAGGCGATGGAGCGCTCGCTGGCGATACCGGTGATGAGTGCGCGCTTGCCTTGCAGGAAACCAATGTACGTTCTCACTGTCTTGAGTAATGGCTTCATTTTGCCATTA
>JBDTZK010000482.1:0-2502 GCA_040005195.1 Pseudoxanthomonas sp. | reverse complement strand
GTGCGCAGCTTGAAGTCGAACGGCTACGCATGGACATCCTGCCCAAGCTGGATCGCGCAGCTTCTGCTGCCGAAAAGGCGTACCGCGCCGGTGCCATCAGTTATCTGGAATGGGCTCAGCTGCAGTCCGAGGGTATTGCCGCACGCAAGCAGCAACTGGACGTCGCGCTGGATGCACAACGCGCGCTGATCGAACTGCAACGCCTGACCGGCCAATCACTGGTCACGCAAACCGCCCCCGCCGCGCGAGGAACCAACCCATGAGCAAGACGACTTCACTCACGCGCGCGCTGGCCGCGACCTTTGCTTTGGCAGTTGGCCTGGCCTTGGCCGGTTGCGGCAGCAAGCCGGCAGCGCAACCCGCTGACGCGCACACGGATGAGCACCCAGACGAACGCGGCCATGCCGAAAATGCTGGCGAAAAACATCCTGATGATGATGTGGCATCGACCAGCATTCCTGCCGCCGTTGCGCAGTCATCCGGCATCCGCGTCGAGCCGGTCGCGGCGGGCGTGATTGCGGACGAACATGAAGTCCATGGCCTGTTGACGCCAGTGGAAGGTCGGGTCGCGCAGGTCATGGCCCGTTTTCCGGGGCCCATCCGCGCCGTGCATGCGGGTGTGGGCGACACGGTGCGTGCTGGGCAAAAACTTGCAAGCATCGAAAGCAATCTCAGCTTGACCACGTACACCGTGACATCGCCGCTTACCGGCACCGTGCTGCAACGCGCGGCGACGGTGGGTGCAGTCGCTGGCGAGGGCATGGCGCTGTTCGAAGTCGTTGACCTTTCCACCTTGTGGGTCGATTTGCACATCTTTGGCAATGATGCTGGTCACATTACTGCCGGCATTCCGGTGACGGTCACGCGTCTGAGTGACGGTGTCAGCATCGACACCACGCTGGAACGCATTCTTCCGGCGACCGCAACGGTCAGCCAAAGTACGGTCGCCCGCGCCCGCATCGACAATGCGGATGGCCTGTGGCGGCCTGGCGCCGCGGTGCGCGCACGCATCGTGGTGGATCGTGCCGATGCTGCGTTGGTGGTGCCATTGACCGCGTTGCAAACCGACGCAGAGGGTCGTGACGTGGTCTACGTGCGCGAGCACGAGCGTTACGAACAACGCTCGGTGACGGTGGCCGGGCGCGATGCAAACAACGTGGAAGTCACTGCTGGTCTCACGCCCGGCGAACAGGTCGTGGTCGCGCAAAGCTTCCTGGTCAAGGCCGACATCGGCAAGTCCACCGCTGCGCACGAGCATTGAAGGGGCCGCCATGCTTGAGCGACTGATTGCATTCTCCATCCGGCAGCGCTGGATGGTGCTGGTGCTGACCTTGGGGCTCGTTGCCTTGGGTAGCTGGAGCTTCACCAAGCTGCCGATCGATGCAACGCCGGACATCACCAATATCCAGGTGCAGGTCAACACCGAGACGCCGGGATATTCGCCGCTGGAGTCCGAACAGCGCGTGACATTCCCCATCGAAACGGCGCTGGCCGGCTTGCCCGGGCTGGACTACACGCGCTCGCTGTCGCGCTATGGGCTGTCGCAGGTGACGGTGGCCTTCCACGACGGCACCGATATCTATTTCGCGCGCCAGCAGGTCGCCGAACGCTTGCAACAGGCTCGCTCGCAATTGCCTGCGGGGCTGGAGCCGTCGCTTGGGCCGATTTCGACAGGCATGGGCGAGATCTTCATGTATACGGTCGATGCAAAACCCGATGCGCGCAAGCCGGACGGAAGCGCGTACACGCCCACTGACCTGCGCACCTTGCAGGATTGGGTGATACGTCCCCAATTGCGCAACGTGCCGGGTGTGACCGAGGTCAACACGATTGGCGGGTATGAACGACAGATCCACGTCACACCTGATCCGGTGAAGCTGCGCGCGCTCGGTTTCACACTGCAGGACGTGGTGGCAGCAGTGGCCAGCAACAACCGCAACGTGGGCGCAGGTTACATCGAACGCAACGGTGAGCAGTTGCTGGTGCGCGTGCCCGGCCAGGTGGGCGATGCACAGCAACTCGGCACGATTGTGCTCGACCGCCGCGAAGGCGTGCCCATCCGTGTGCGTGACATCGCGACGGTGGCTGAGGGCAAGGAACTGCGCAGTGGCGCGGCGACACAGAACGGCCACGAAGCCGTGATCGGTACGGTGGTGATGCTGGTCGGCGGCAACAGCCGGGACGTGTCCCGCGCCGCTGCAGCAAAACTGCAGGACGCCAATGCAAGCTTGCCGGAGGGCGTCGTCGCAACTGCGGTCTACGATCGGACCGCGCTGGTGGATCGCACTATTGCAACCGTGTCGAAGAATCTGGTGGAGGGCGCACTTCTGGTCATCGTGGTGTTGTTCCTGCTGCTCGGTAATTTCCGTGCCGCGTTGATAACTGCGGCGGTCATTCCACTGGCGATGCTGTTTACCCTTACCGGCATGGTGCGGGGTGGCGTGTCGGGCAACCTGATGAGCCTGGGCGCGCTGGATTTCGGTCTGATCGTGGATGGCGCGG
>JBDTZK010000481.1:0-2504 GCA_040005195.1 Pseudoxanthomonas sp. | reverse complement strand
AGTCGCGTTCGACCAACGCGACCGTCACGCCTGCCGAAGCCGCCGCATGTGCCGCTGCCAAACCTGCCGGACCCGCGCCGATCACCACCATGCCGTAACGCGCCACCGGGACGGGATTACGCCATAGCGGTGGATGCAGGTTTTCCTCAATTTCCCTTTGTGTCGCCGGATCGATCGTTGAGCCTATGCCGGAATCACGACGGTGCATGGGTGGCCTCCCGAGGTTCTGCCGCGGCGTCGAGCCAACCGCCCTCGAATCCGGCACGGCGCAATCCATCCACCAGCCATCTGCATTGGCGCATCAGTTTCCAGATCATTCCGCTGCGATGGTTCTCGATCATCATGGTGATGACGCCCTGGTCCAGTCCGTACTTCCCCTCGGACACCCAGACGCGGCCATCGGTTCCGGTCAGGTCTGCATTGAAGCCGCTGGTGAGGCCATGCGCGTCCAGGATCTCGGGATATTGTTCGCACATCGTGCCCAGCGCTTGAAGAGTGATTGCCGGCTCGAACGGCAGGCACGCCAGCAGCGCCGGTGGTGACAGAGTGCCATCATCGGGTCCGTAAGGGACGCCACGGGCGGCGTAGCCGAATCGCTGCCGCGGCTCGCCATCGACGCCATGGATTTCATCACTGGGGCCATCGCACGCGCTCAGACCCCAGGTGCCTTCCACGTAACCGGCGTGTCCCTGCGGGTTCAGCGAGATATAGGCGCGCTGCACGTGCACGGCGCGGCGGCTGTTTTCGAAATAATCACAGTCTTTCTGGCGCATGAAGGCATCACGGATGCCGCGGAAGTCGACCCATGCATGCGAAAACTGGTGGACGAAAAGCGGCCCGCCATACAGGAGTTCGTGGCCGTACAGATTTTCCCACTGATAGGTGGCGGTCCATGCGTGGTAAGCATCATCGGTGACGGGATGGGTGGGCGAGCCCAACGCGAGTGCATACAGGATCGTCGCCTCGTTGTAGCCCTCCCAGCAGTAGTGGAGGAAACCACATTCAGGCTTCCAGCCCTGCTTGATAGTGAGTCCACCATCCTGTGACCAGCGCCAGTCGACGCGCCGGTAAAGCGTGTCGGCCAGCGCTCGCACTTCGATCTCGGCCGGCAGCTCGGCGCTGAAATACTCGGCTGCGGTCAACACGCCGGCGATCAGCAGGGCGGTGTCGATCATCGACAGCTCGCTACGCCAGACCCGGGTGCCGGTGTCGCGATCAAGGAAGTGAAAATAGAATCCCTTGTAGCCGGTTGCCTCTGGAGCACCGCTCTGGTCGCTTTCATGGAAAAAACGCAGTGCGGTGACGCAGTGCGCGACCGCTTCCTCACGTGCTATCCAGCCCCGCTCAACCGCCACCGGATACGACGCCAGCGCAAAGCCGACCACCGCGATACTTATCGGCGATCCGACGCGCGATGTGTCGGCATGCAGGCCATTGGCGGGATTGCGGTTGCGAAGGAAATACTCGAATGCCAGGCGTTGGTGATAGTCCAGCAAGCCATCGTCATCCGCTGGGGTGGAGCGGAATGAGGTCATGCCGGAGGGTTGCCTGGTGTGCATCGCCTCAGCAGTGGCAGAAGGGATGGTTTTAGGGAGGAAGGTCGTCGGCACTGGTGCGAGTGTAGGCGGACTTGCGTTATCCCGAAATGCACGCGCATTGAACCTGTCTTTACTTCCGTTGTGTCATAACCGTTCACTGCTATGTCGGAGTTACCGTCTCATGTCCGCTGCCGCCTCTGGCGATACCGTTATCGCGCCCTCCATTCCACAGACGCATCTGTTATCAAACGGACGCTATACGCTTATGCTGACCGCAGCAGGTTCCGGTTACAGCCAGTGGCAGGGCTGCGCGATCACACGCTGGCGTGAAGATCCCACCCGCGATCCCTGGGGTAGCTACCTGTACCTGCGCGACATGCACAGCAGCGCAACCTGGTCTGCGGGTTATCAGCCCACAGGCCGTGCGGCTGACGAATATGCGGTGACCTTTGAAGAGGGGCGCGCAGTGATCCACCGCCGCGATGGGGACATTGAAACCACTACTGAAATTATTGTCGCCAAAGGTGAAGACGCCGAGTTGCGCCGCGTCAGCCTGCGCAACCACGGCTCGCAGGAGAGGGTGCTGGAGTTGACCAGCTATGCGGAGCTGGTGCTGGCGCCGGCATCCGGTGACGCTGCGCATCCTGCTTTCTCCAAGCTGTTCGTGCGTACTGAATGGTTACCGGAACAGGCCTTGCTGCTGGCCACGCGACGCGTGCGTACGCCTGGCGACCCTTCGGCTTGCGCAGCGCAGTGGCTTGAGATCGAAGGTGAAGCGGACGGCGACACGGAGTTTGAAACCGACCGTGCCGCATTCATCGGTCGTGGCCGCGACCTGCGTACACCCGTTGCGTTGGCCCATCAGCAACCGCTCGGTGGTGGCATTGGCACGGTGCTGGATCCGATTTTCAGCCTGCGCCAGCGCGTGCGCATCCCGGCAGGCGGCACCGCCCGTCTGACCTTGTG
>JBDTZK010000480.1:0-2509 GCA_040005195.1 Pseudoxanthomonas sp. | reverse complement strand
TAAAAGATTTAAAAAAATATAAAATAAAAAAAATAACAGAAAAAATTGATTTTGATAAAATAGAATTTTCTGATAAATTAAAAAATCAAAATAAAGTATATTTTGATAAAAAAAATTTTTTTATTAAATTTAGACATCGAATTAAAAAATATTATAAAAAAAATATTGAAATAACAAAAAAATGCTTATCTTTAATAAAAATAAATTTTAATAAAATAAATAAAAATATTTTAAAACTTTATATTTCTTTTATTAGATTTAATATCAATTTAATATTAAAAATTAAATTTTTTTTTATTTTTATAAAAAAAAAACACACATTAAATTTATCAAAAATTTCTCCAATTGAAGATAAAAAAAATAAAATTAATTATAAATATTTTAATCAAGAAAATATTTCATTAATGTCGCAAGCATACTTATTTCATAAAATTTGGCAAACAAAAACAATAAATAAACATAATTTTCAAAATTTATTAAAAAATTGTACAACAAATTTGATTTTAAATGAAAAAATTAAAAATAGTTTAAAAGAAAAAGAAATTTTTCCTTTAATTACATTTAAAAATCTTAAAGAAAAAAATTTAAAAAAATGGTTAAAAAATTTTAACAGATATAGTATTTCTTTAAGAGTATGGAATACAATAGCAACACAAAAATGGAAAAATCAGATTAGTCATCACTGGAGAGAAAAAAAAAAAGAAAACGTTAAATTTTTAAAAAAACAAACAGAAGTTTCAGTTTTATTTAAACAAAAAAAATTATTTTATAAAATAATTACAAATCCTCTGTTAGAAAAAACAAAAAAAATAAATAAGCAATATAAATATAATTCTTTATGTTATAGTTATCTTGATTTTTTAAAAGAAAAACCGGATTTAATAAAATTAGCAAAAAATAAAGAAAGTATATTTAATAAGGAAATTTCGCAAGAATTAAAAAACAAAATAAATATTTATATTAAATCTAATTTAGTTTTATGGTTAATGCCAGAATTTGTCGAAAAAAGATATATAACTAAAATAGGAAAAATAGATATACCTAAAATTTCTTTATTGAAGCAAAAAAAAAAAAAAAATATTCAAAATAAAAAATCACTTCGTGAAAGAGAACGTCATCAAATTATTCGACAATGGAAGTGGAAATCAAAAAATGTAGAAAAAAAATTTAAAGAATTAGGAGATATGGCATCTCTTATGACTTTTATGCAAGATCAAAAAAATGTTATTTCCCTTTCTACTAAAATGCGTGAAAATTTAAAATTATTTCGTCTTCTTTTTTGTAGAGATATAGGTATAAACAAATTAACAATTAATTCTGAACATCGTATAGCACGTGTACTTGATGATGAAATTTTAATGTATAAAATTGTAAGCGTTTTTTTAAAATCAAAAATAAGATTTAAAAAAAATTTAAATTTAAAACTTTTAAATGAATTTACGTCACGGACAAAACTTTTTCAAAATAATAAAAGAAAAAATTTTAATTTAATTAATCTTGAAGATATTATTCTTTCAAAACATCATAAAGAATTAAAAGTATTAAATCTTTTTTATTTGGATAAAAATAAAATTAATAAAAATAAAAGTTCAAATTTAAATAAATATTTTGTAAAAAAAAATGATAAAAAATTAATAAAATTACAAAAAATTAAAAATCAAAATCAAAATGTAATAATTAAACATTTTCTTTGGCCTAGTTTTAGATTAGAAGATTTGGCATGTATTAATCGATTCTGGTTTAATACAAATAATGGAAGTCGGTTTACTATGTTAAGAATTCGTATGTACACTTAAAATTTTTAATTGTTGAGAAATTCTTGGTTATAACCAAAAATTTCTCATTATTTACATTTTTTGAAAATTTATTTCAAATTTTAAGTTTTTACTATTTTTTTTATTTATAATAATAAAGACTTATAATTTATTATCAATTATTTTGAAATAATAAAATTTTATAATTTAGGAGCAATACTTTTATGTCCAAAAAATTATTTATTCGTTCATCATCATTTTCTAAAGAACAGACAGGGTCTGTGGAATTTCAAATCTCTCATTTGACTAATAGGGTTTTAAAGTTAACAGACCATTTAAAATGTCATGGGAAAGATTATTCATCTCAAAGAGGTTTATGGAAAATTTTGGGAAAACGCAAGCGTCTTTTGAGTTATTTATCACAAACAAATTTAACAAGTTATGAAAATTTAATAAATAAATTAAGTATTCGTAAATTAAAAATTCGTTAATTTTCTTAATTTTTAATTATTTTTTTATAATGAATGAAAAGGAGTGTTATATATGACCATGCTTGCTATAAAAACTAAACCCATGATAGTAAGTATGGGTCCTCATCATCCATCAATGCATGGTGTTCTTCGACTTATTATTACTTTAGATGGGGAAAATGTTATTGATTGTGAACCTATATTAGGTTATTTACATAGAGGTATGGAAAAAATTGCTGAAAATAGAACAATTATTCAATATCTTCCGTATGTTACACGATGGGA
>JBDTZK010000479.1:0-2511 GCA_040005195.1 Pseudoxanthomonas sp. | reverse complement strand
TGCGCCTATGCCACATGGCGCCGACACGGTGGTGATCAAGGAAAATGTCATTGCCCATGAAGGGATGTTGGTGGTTCCGCATGGCGTGCGCGCCGGCGCCGATGCCGGCAGCGCCGGCGAAGACGTTGGCATTGGTGAAACCGTGTTGCACGCCGGTTCGCCACTTACCCCGGCGCGTGCCAGCCTGGCTGCCGCGCTGGGTGTGCCAGAGCTTGCAGTCTTCAAGCGTCCGACAGTGGCGGTATTCACTACCGGCGACGAACTGATCGAACCGGGGTTGCCGCTGCTTCCAGGGCAGATTTACAACAGCAACCGGGAACTGCTGATGGGCCTGCTACGGGCCGAGGGCCTGGAGCCCGTCGCGTGGCCGACGCTGCCCGATGATCCTGCACGTATGGAAACCATGCTGCGCGACGCGGCCTCTGCGTTCGATGTGGTGCTGACCTGTGGCGGTGTGTCGGCAGGAGAAAAAGACCTCGTGCCCGGCTTGCTTGAATCCCACGGTGAAATCCATTTCTGGAAAGTCAGCATGAAACCCGGCATGCCGGTGCTTTTGGGCGGGCTGGACAAGGCACTTTTCCTGGGTTTGCCGGGTAATCCGGTCTCGGTGTTGGCGACGTTCCTTGCCTTGGGTCGACCCTTGCTGGACGGATTGCAGGGCAGAACCGAATTGCGTCCGCGCCGTTTCGCCAGGCTGACCCATGCATGGGAAAAATCCAACGAACGCTTCGAGTTCCTGCGCGGCCGCCTGCACCATGGTGACGATGGCGTGCTCGGCGTGGCGCCGAATCCGGCCGATGCGTCGCACCGTTTGCGTGCCGCCAGTGACAGCGATGCCTTGATCATGTTGGAGGAAGGGCTGCGTGACTATGCGTCAGGCAGCATCGTGGAAATAATCTCTTACTGAGCCATGACTCCAGATACTGATCACGCCATGCCTGTGACCAAAATCAGCCCCGCCCAAGCGTGCCGACAACAGTTGCAAGGGTCGGTCCTGGTAGACGTGCGCGAAGCGCATGAGCGCATCAACGGCCAGGCCGAAGGGGCGCTCGGAATCGCCAAGGCGGAACTCGAGGCCGACCCGGGCCAGCATCTGCCGCGACGTGACGCGGGAGTGCTGTTGATTTGCCAGGGCGGCGCACGCTCTTTGCAGGCAGCGCATGCGCTTGTCGCAGCAGGCTATGCGAACGTTGCATCGGTAGTGGGTGGTACCACGAGATGGATCGCCGAGGGCTTGCCTGTATCAAAGCCACAACTCGGTGCCGATGAGACCGACTTCATGGACCGCTACTCGCGCCACCTGCGCTTGCCGGAAGTTGGCGTTGTCGGGCAGCGCACGCTGGAAGCGTCGCGCGTATTGATGGTCGGCGCCGGTGGCTTGGGTTCGCCCGCCGCGTATTACCTGGCGGCCGCAGGTGTGGGCCATCTACGCATCGCTGATGATGATGTGGTTGAGCGCAGCAATCTGCAACGCCAGATCCTGCATACCGAAGCGCACATCGGCGACTACAAGGTGGACTCCGCCAAGCAGGCCTTGTCGGCGCTCAATCCCCGCACGCGCATTGAGCCCATAGCGGAGAGAGTCACCTCCGCCAACATCGAGCGCCTGCTGGAAAACGTAGACGTGGTGCTGGATGGGGCCGACAACTTTCCGGTGCGCTATCTGCTCAACGATGCCTGCGTGAAACTCGGCAAGCCGCTGGTCTACGGCGCTGTACAGCAGTTCGAGGGGCAGGTCAGCGTGTTCGATGCCGGTCGCCATCGTGGGCAGGCGCCTTGCTATCGTTGCCTGTTTCCGGAGCCGCCTTCGCCGGAATTTGCACCCAGTTGCGCCGAGGCGGGGGTGTTGGGCGTGCTGCCTGGCGTGATTGGATTGCTGCAAGCCGCCGAAACGATCAAGGTATTGCTGCAAATAGGTGAACCCTTGCGCGGGCGGCTGCTGCATTTCGATGCGCTGGCGATGCGCTTTCGAGAGCTGCGGTTGCGGCCAGACCCGGATTGTCTGGTCTGTGCGGTGGGCAAACCATTTCCCGGTTACATCGACTACGCCGCCTTCTGTGGTAGCTCGATTGGCTGAAGCGGGCGTTTCCGGCCTGCGTCGGCTCTTCGGTTATCGCCTATAGCCGGCACGCGTCTGGGCTCGGAATCGTCACGTGTAGCGGTTAACCTGTAGAAATTCTGACCACGGGAAAATCGCTTGGCCGCCGAAGTTGTTTCCAGTGATCTGATCAAGGTCGTCGCGCTGTTGGGAGCAGCGGTGGTTGCGGTGCCGATCTTCCGGCGTTTAGGCCTGGGCTCGGTACTGGGCTACCTGGCGGCAGGCCTGGTCATTGGCCCCTTCGGCTTCGGCTGGTTCTCAGACCCGCAGTCAATCCTTCACGTCGCGGAGCTGGGCGTGGTGATGTTCCTGTTCGTGATCGGGCTGGAGATGCAGCCTTCGCACCTGTGGAGCCTGCGCAGGCAGATATTCGGGCTGGGAACCCTGCAGATTACGGTATGCACCGTGGCCCT
>JBDTZK010000478.1:0-2516 GCA_040005195.1 Pseudoxanthomonas sp. | reverse complement strand
CGCACACGGACCGGTGCGCCCGGTATGCGCGCATGGCTCAAAGGTGACGTAGGCCGTTGCGCCTTTCGCAAGCTCCCCGGCTGCCCGCAGCGCGAACACTTCGGCATGCGGTTCGCCGGCACGCGCGTGGAAACCTTCGCCCACGACTTCCTCACCGTGGGCGATCACGCAGCCCACCATCGGATTGGGTTTGGCGGTATAGACACCACGCTCGGCCTGGCGCAGCGCGCGGGCCATCATCAAATGGTCGATGGCGGTGAAGTCAACCATAGGGCTCCTTGTTCAGTCTGCGATCGGGATCGAGGCGTCGGATAAGAACGTGCAATTCAACAGGATCCAGGATCGTTTCGCTGTCGGGAAGTCTCCCGCCCTCATTGACTTCATCGGGCGCATTTTCCCCGGCGAAGAAGGAAAAGCTCAGCGCTTCTTGTTCTTGTCGATGGGCACCACATCACCGCCCAGCAGTGGCAGCTGGCCACTGGCGGTAGGCAGGTCGCGTTCCAGCATTTCGATTTCTTCGCGAAAATCGGCGACGTCCTCGAAGCTGCGGTACACCGAAGCAAAACGCACGTAGCCAACATGGTCCAGCTTGCGCAGCTCGGTCATCACGAACTCGCCAATCCTCCGCGACGCGATTTCGCGCTCACCGCTCATGCGTATCTGGTGGACGACCGCGCGCACCGCCGATTCGATCTGCTCTTCGGATACCGGCCGCTTTTGCAGGGCGCGATCAAAACCCACCCGTAATTTGCGGGCGTCAAAGGTATCGCGCCGACCATCGCCCTTGATAACCGTGGGCAACTTGATCTCGATGTTTTCCAGGGTGCTGAAACGCTCACCGCAAGCCTCGCACTCGCGACGACGGCGAATGGTCGCGCCGTCCTCGGCGACGCGCGAGTCGATCACGCGCGTGTCGGTGTGCTGGCAAAAGGGGCAATGCATCAGCGTTCCAGCAACCGGCAACCGGGAACCGGCAGCGAGAACCGCAGCGCCGATGCCTGCACGCTTCGCCCTGCGGCTTCCGGCGCCCGGCTATCGATTACCGATGGGCAAGAATCAGCCATAGACCGGAAACTGCGCACATTGCTTTTCGACATTCGCACGCACAGCCGCGATGACGCTGTCGTCGCCGGGCGCATCTAGCACGTCGCAGATCCAGTTCGCCAAGGCCACGCAATCGGGCTCCAGGTAACCGCGCGTGGTAACCGCAGGCGTGCCCAAGCGCAGACCGGAAGTCACGAAGGGCTTCTGCGGATCGTTGGGCACTGCATTTTTGTTGACGGTAATGTGGGCCTTGCCCAGCGCTTCCTCGGCGGCTTTGCCGGTGACACCCTTGCCTATCATGTCGACCAGCATCAGGTGGTTTTCGGTGCCGCCGGATACGATCTTGTAGCCGCGCGCAATAATTGTCTTGGCCATCGCCTGCGCATTCTTCACCACTTGCGCCTGGTAGGTCTTGAATTCAGGCTCCAGCGCTTCCTTGAACGCGACCGCCTTGGCGGCGATCACGTGCATCAGCGGGCCGCCCTGGATACCGGGGAAAACGATGCTTTGCAGCTTTTTCTCGATCTCCTCTCCGGCGCCCTTCGCCACGATGATGCCGCCGCGCGGACCACGCAGGGTTTTGTGCGTGGTGGAGGTGACCACATGCGCATGCGGCAGCGGGTTGGGATAGACGCCCGCAGCGACCAGGCCAGCCACATGGGCCATGTCCACGAACAGGTAGGCGCCGACCTTGTCGGCAATGGCGCGGAAGCGTGCCCAGTCGACGACTTGCGAGTAGGCGCTGAAACCGGCAACCACCATCTTCGGCTTGTGTTCCAGGGCAAGACGCTCAACCTCGTCGTAATCGATCAGGCCCTTGTCGTTGACGCCGTATTGCATGGCATCGAACAGCTTGCCTGAGACATTCACCTTGGCACCATGGGTCAGGTGGCCGCCGTGGGCCAGTGACATGCCGAGAATCCTGTCGCCGGGATTGAGCAGCGCCAGGTACACGGCCTGATTGGCCTGCGAGCCGGAATGCGGCTGCACATTGGCGTAGTCGGCACCGAACAGTTGCTTGACCCGGTCGATCGCCAGCTTTTCGGCGATATCCACATATTCGCACCCACCGTAGTAGCGCTTGCCCGGATAGCCTTCGGCGTATTTATTCGTGAGCTGGCTGCCCTGGGCTTCCATTACGCGCGCACTGCAGTAGTTTTCCGACGCGATCAATTCCACGTGGTCTTCCTGGCGGCGGTTCTCGGACGCGATCGCTGCGGCCAGTTCAGGGTCGTAACCTTCTATGCGGGCGTTGCGCGGGAACATCGGTGCTCCGGGGAGGGGTGGGCCGTCGATTGTAGCCCCCCGCCCCCTGGCCCACAAAAAAGCGCGCCTTTCGGCGCGCTTGGCACGTCTACACGGGGCCGCTGGCGGTCAGTGCCGCAGGATCAGGTCAGCGATGATGCCGGTGGCAGCGGCCACCAGCAGATAATCGCCTACTTCGCTGCGACGCCAGTAGTAACCACGCGGTG
>JBDTZK010000477.1:0-2517 GCA_040005195.1 Pseudoxanthomonas sp. | reverse complement strand
AAAAACACCTGTACCTGTACCGGCCAGATTCACAATATCGCCGCCCAGCGCCGTCACGGTTGCCGTGCCGAACAGAGCGGCAGCCGCGGTGGCGTCATAGGTCTTGTTCGCCGCACCGATGCCCGTCACCGCCAGGCTGGCCTGGCCAATGTTCGCTGACAGACCCTGCGGCTGGATCAGGTTGTAATTCAGCGCATCGGTCCCGCTGAGCGTGAAACCGGTGACGGTGACGGCTTTGCCGTTTGCCGCGTTCTTATCGGCAAAGACGCCTGCGCCTGTACCGGTCACGTTCACCACGTCGCCACCCAGCGCCGTCACGGTCGCCGTGCCCGCCAGTGAGGCGGTGACGCTGGCGTCATAGACCTTGTTTTGCGCCGTGATCCCGGTGACTGCCAGGCTGGCCTGGCTGATGTTGGCCGTCAGCGAGGCTGGCTGGACGATGGCGTAGTTGGCCGCGTCTGTGCCGGTCAAGCTGTAGCCGGTGACGGTGACGGCTTTGCCGTTGCCCACGTTCTTGTTGGCAAACGCGCCGGTGCCTGTACCGGCCAGATTCACCACATCGCTGCCCAGCGCCGCGGCGAGCACCGCAGAGCCCCCCAGTGCGGCCGCGGTGGTGGCGTCATAGACCTTGTTTTGCACGGTCACGCCGCTCACCACCAGGCTGGCCTGGCTGATGTTCGCCGTCAGGCCTTGCGGCTGGATCAGGTTGTAATTCAGCGCATCGGTTCCGCTGAGCGAGAAGCCGGTGACGGTGACGCCTTTGTTGTTGCCTGCGTTCTTGTCGGCAAAGCCGCCTGCGCCAACACCGGTCACGTTCACCACGTCGCCACCGAGTGCGGCAACCGTCGCTGTGCCCGTGAGTATGGCGGCGACGCTGGTGTCATAGACCTTGTTCTGCGCGCTGATACCCGTCACCGCCAGATTGGCCTGGGCAATGTTGGCCGTTACTGCTGCCGGCTGGACGATGGCGTAGTTGGCCGCGTCTGTGCCGCTCAAGGTGTAACCGGTAACCGTGACGGCCTTGCCGATGCCCACGTTCTTGTTGGCAAACACACCTGTGCCGCTTCCCCCCACGTTCACCACGTCGGCGCCCAGCGCCGTCACGCTCGCCGTGCCGAACAGGGTCGCAGCCGTGGTGGCGTCATAGGTCTTGTTCAGTGCACCGATTCCCGTCACCGCCAAGCTCGCCTGGCTGATGCTGGCGGCCGCTGTGCCGCCACCCGCGATGGTGTAGTTGCTGGCGACGCCGCCGTTGCTGCCGTTGGACAGCGTGACGCTGTTCACGGTGACCAGGTTGGCGCTGGCGACGTTTTTGCTGTTGAAGGTGGCGCTGGCGGTGACGCCCAGCGTTTCGCTGTCCACCAGACCGGCCAGCGTCACCGTGGCTGCGGTAGAGACGGTACCGTCATAGGTCTTGTTGGCGGCAGATGTGGTGTAAGTCAGTGCCTTCGGCGTCACACTGACCTCCTGCGTGCCGCCGGCCAAGGTGTAGTTGCTTGCCAGCCCGGTGCCGTTGCCAAGGGCAAAGCCGGTCACCGACTTGCCTGTACCGACGTTTTTGTCGGCGATGGTGCCGGTTCCGGACAAGGTCAGAGTCTGGCCTGCCACCAGCGCGCCAAAGGTCATCGAGCCTGCGGCCACACTGGTGCTGCCGTCATACACGCGTGTACCACTGAGGTTGACGGCAAACGAGTTGATGAGCAGCAGGCCGCCGATGATGTCGTAACCCTGCTGGTTGGACCAGGCAGTGTAGGTTCCGGCGTTGGTCCCGCTGGCGGCGGTGGCGGTTTTCCCACCCGAAGTGGCGATGGCGGTGCCGTTGCGCACGCTGGCGCTGTAAGTGACCGGGGTGGCGTCAGCGACGGTCAGGGTGGTCAGGAAGCTGCGCAACAGCGGTCCGGTCTGGCCTTCGTACATCCGCCAGACATTGCCGGAGCCACCGGTCGTGGCCATGCTCCATCCGGCGAACGTGGCAGCCTGCTTCATTTGTGCCGTCGTCTTGCCGGTGCCGCCGGCCGACGTGGCTTTTGTCGAGGTCTGCGTGTCCCAGTAGCTGTCGCTCACCGTGCCGGTGCCGCTGCCGACCAGGCCGCCGGTACCTGAGCTCCCGGCTACTACACCGGTGGAATAACTGGTGTTGATGGTGCCGCCGGTGTTTTCACCCACCAGGCCGCCGATGGCAGAGCCGTTGTTGCCGGTGACATTGCCCGAGGCGTAGCTGTTGGCAATCGCTCCGCCGGTGTTGTCGCCCACCAGGCCGCCGGCATTGCTGCCGGCGATCGCGCCCACATTGTTGTTGCCGGAAATACTGCCGCCCGCCAGTCCGAGATCGCTGATGCTGGCGCCGGTGCCGGTCATGCCGAACAGGCCGGTGTTATCGAGGCCGGGGCGGTTGATGGCCAGGTTGCTGATCACATGGCTGGCGCCGCTGAAGGTCCCGGTGAAGGCCGTACCTGCAGTACCCACCGGCGTAAAACCGGCTGTGCCCCAGACACTGCCGGCCGTACTGGTGGCGGC
>JBDTZK010000476.1:0-2518 GCA_040005195.1 Pseudoxanthomonas sp. | reverse complement strand
GGGCCTTACTTGTAAAGCCTCATCGCGACTCGCGTCGCTCCTACGAGGGTTCTGTCTGCGGCGCGCTCGCGGGCATCAAGTGCGTTTCATCTGCCATTCGGCCAATCTTCAGTGGGTAGCGAGCTGGATTTCCCTCGAAAAGCGTGGTTCGACAGGCTCACCAAGAACGGAAGACTCGACAGGGATATTCGACAAGCTCACACGCGGAATCCGACTGACGCTCCTTCGTGCAACCCTCAGTCGCCCAGCATGTCCCGTTGCAGCTTGTCGATGTAGGCATCCGCCTCGGCGGTGGTGGCGAAGATGTCGCCGTTGGGCAGTGCCTGCACGATGTCCAGCACCTTGCGGATCTGCGCTTGCGGATTGACTGCGAGTACCTTGCCCCTGGGCGCCAACAGTTTGCGTGCCTGCAGGATCGAACGCACGCCTGCGCTGCTGATGTAATCCAGTCGCGCCAGGTCGAGTACCAGCACCATGGTCGGCGTGGCGTGGGCCAGCAGCGGCTTCAGCGCATCGTCCAGCTGTTCGTAGGTATCGCTGTCCAGTCGGCCACCCAGCACCACGTACTGGTTGCCGTTGACCGGCGGGTAGATCTCTATATCCAGGCTCACGGGTGGCCTCGCTTGCTGTCAGGGTGCGACATCAGTCTTCCTCATCCTCGCGGGCTTGCAACACCTTGCGCTGCATCAGATCCAGATAGGCATCGGCTTCAGCGGTGGAAGAGAAAATCTCGTGCATCGGCACGGCTTTCACCACGTCGAAGACTTTCTGGATCTGCGGCTGTGGATTGACCACCAGCACCTTGCCGCCGTGCGTACCCAGAGCCTTGCGCGCCTTGAAGATAGAGCGGATGCCGGCACTGCTGATGTATTCCAGCGCGGCCAGGTCCAGCACCAGCGATTGCAGCTGGCTTGTCAGCAAGGGCACCAGTTTTTCGTCCAGGTCTTCAAAGGTGTGCGTATCCAGCCGCCCGCCCAGCACTACGCGCTGACTGCCGCTGGCTGCCGGCAGGATCCGTATGTCCAGGCTCATGATGAACTCTCCGTTTGTGGGATGCGCAGGGTCACGCGCAACAGGTTGGCATCGTCGACGCGGCGATAGTGCGTTTCTTGTGCAATCTGCCGGATCAGGTAAAGCCCCAGCCCGCCGATCGGGCGATCCATGATGTCGGCCTCCAGGTCGGGCGTCTCCGTCGACAGTGGATCGAAGGGCGCCCCCTCGTCGCGGAAATCCAGGGTCAGCAGGTCGTCCTGGATGGCGATGTTGACCGACAATTCGTGTTGCCCCAGTTGCTGTCCGTCGACCGCGCCGTGGGTAATGGCATTACTGGCCAGTTCTTCCACGATCAGGCGCACGTCGCCACGCACGCCGGCATCGATGCGGTGACGGATCAACACCGCCTCCAGCGAAGTATTGAGGTCTTCGACCCGGGCACGTTCACCGGGGACGATCAGCCTGATCAACATGTGCGTTCTCCTGTTTCTACATTGTGCACATCGGCATCATCGCCCTGGCTTGCCTGGCTCAAGCGGATCGCCAGCACGGTGATGTCGTCCGATTGCGGCGCGGCGCCTGCAAACCGGTGCACTTCGGCCACCAGATGCTGGCAGTTCTCCTGGGCACTGTCACCTGGCCGCACCACGGCCAGCAGGCGTTCGTCGCCATAGGCTTCGTTGTCGGGATTGAAAGCTTCGGTCACGCCATCTGTATACGCCATCAGGGTGGTCCCCGGTGCCAGCTGGCCGTGCCACAAGGGGAAGTCGGTGCTGACCTCGAAACCCAGTGGCGGCCCGGCCTGCATGGTGATCATTTCCACGTGTCCGTCAGCATGCAGCAGCAGCGGCGAATCATGGCCCGCGTTCGCCAATGTGCAGCGACCGCTGCGCACGTTGATATGCCCGCACAACACGGTGGCGAACATGCAGGTCTCGTTGCCTTCCACCAACCGTCGCGATGCTTCGGCCAGCACTTCGGCCGGTGAGCTTGAGGCATGCGCGGCCACTTCCAGGATGGTCACCGTGCGGGCCATGAACAAGGCCGCGGGCACTCCCTTGTCGGATACGTCGCCAATGGTGAACCACAGTTCGCCATCGCCCCGTTCGATGAAGCTGTAGAAATCGCCGCCGACCGCTTTCGCCGCTTCCAGCACGGCGTGCGCGTCCAGGCGTACGTCGCCGCGATCAATCGTGCACGCGGGCGACAGCATGGCGTGCTGGATGTCGCGGGCGATGGACAGTTCGCTCTCGAGTTTTTGCCGCGCTGCGCCCATCTCGCTGATTTCCACGAGTTGCTGCTGGATCGAGGTCCGCGCGTGTTCCAGGGTGCGCGCCATGCGCCCCACTTCATCGTTGCGCCCGGTATGCGGCACGGGCCAGTCGTACTGGCCACGGGCGAAGTGGGTGGTGGATTGGGCCAGGTGTTCCACCGGGCGGCTGATGAATTTGGCCAGGCGCCGCACACTAGCGTCGACAGCAGCGCCAGCAGCGCCCAGAGCGCAGCCAGCAGGGCCAGCGGCTGC
>JBDTZK010000475.1:0-2518 GCA_040005195.1 Pseudoxanthomonas sp. | reverse complement strand
GGGGAGAAGTTGCGGCAAGAACTCGTGGAACACAACGGCTTTATCCGCGTGCCCATTCGTTCCGTGCCGACCGGCATCGATCCCGCGCGCTTCCAGCCTGGCGATTGCAAGCAGGCCCGTAGCGAACTGCAAATGGCGCCCCTGTTCACCATCGGCATTCTGGCGACTTTACGCAGTTGGAAAGGCCATCGCTTCCTCATCGAAGCGTTCGCGGCATTGCGTGCCAACGGCAGGCCGATGCAGTTGCTGGTGGTAGGCGACGGACCGCAGCACCAAGCTCTGGTGCAGCAGGTGGCCAGCGCCGGGCTGGCCGATGCAGTGCACTTCGCGGGCCACGACCCCTCGCCCGAGCACTGGCTGCGTGCGATGGACCTGTTCGTGCTGCCTTCCTACGCGAACGAAGGCGTGCCGCAGGCGCTGATGCAGGCCATGATGACCGGCTTGCCCTGTATCACCACAGACGTAGGCGCCATTGGGGAGGTGGCGTTTGATGGCAAGACGGCCCTGCTCGTGCCGCCGCAGGACAGCGCGGCGCTGACCGAAGCACTGGTGCGCCTGATTGACTCCCCGTCTTTGCGAGAAGGGCTGGGGCGGCAAGCGCGCGCGTTCGCGCTCAGCCAGTGCACCCTGGTGGCCATGTGCGATGCGATGGAACAGGTGTTCCAGCGCGCGCAGGCCGCAAACTGAACGGAGCCCACATTGTCAAGATTGGCCGGACGACTTTCCATCGCCAAGGGTGTGCTCTCCAACGGACTCAGAGTCCGTCGCAGGCCCTGGCCAGTTACGCCCCGACGCATCCTCGTGGCGCACCGCCTGCTGCTGGGCGACACGATCATGCTCACGCCTTTGCTAAAAAAGCTGCGCCACCAGTATCCGCAGGCGGACATCGCGGTCACGATGCAAAAGGAATTTCTGCCGCTGTACAGCGCTCGCCCTTACGGGGTGCAGGCGCTGGGGTTCGATCCGCATGATGTGCACTCGGTCCAGAGCATCATTCGCAGTGGCCCGTACGACCTGGGCATCGTCCCGGGTGACAACCGCTACAGCTGGTTGGCGCGCGCTGCGGGTTGCCGCCACATCGTCGCGCATGCCGGGGACCGGCCCGCCTGGAAAAGCTGGCCGGTGGATACCGAGTATCCGATGTCTGCCCTGCCGGCGACCTGGGCGGAAATGGTGGCGCAACTGGTGCCTGGTCCGCCTGCACCCGCGTTTGACCCGGTCGAGTGGCCGACGCCAGCCTGGGTGCCATTCGAGCGCCCGACCTCGCCGTATGCCGTGTTGCACCTCGGCGCGAGCAATCCGTTGAAGACGTGGTTTGCGCCGCGCTGGCTCGAACTCGCGCAGCAGCTGGCCCAGCGCGGCCTGGTGGTGGTATGGAGTGGCGGGCCGCGGGAAACTGGCTTGGTCGCGGCGGCTGATCCGTCGGGGAAGTTTGCCTCGTTCGCAGGCAAGACCGACTTGCCCCAGCTGTTGCACCTGCTCAAGCACGCCAGTCTCCTGGTCTGCCCCGACAGCGGTGTCGCCCACCTTTCGCGCCTGACAGCAACCCCTAGCGTGGTGCTGTACGGGCCGGCGTCAGAGCAGGTAGTCGGAACCGGGCGTTTCTGGAACGGCGTGCGGCAAAAGGCGTTGATCGAAGAGAATTTTCCCTGCCGCAACCAGCAGCATCTGTTCAAGCGCGAGTTGGCGTGGGTGCAACGTTGCGACCGCCGTGCTCCGGCATGCACGCTCGCAAGGTGCATGGAGCCACTGACCACTCAGCGGGTCCTGGGCGTTGCCGACCTGCTGCTCGGCGACGGTCGCTAGGCGTCGACAGGCTTGCCGGCGAGCGCGATCACGAGTCCGGCACAGCCGGTGGCCAATGCAGAGGTTAGAACGATTTGTGGTGCGTCGCAGATCTCATGCGTTGGCCCAGCCCCAGTGCCATTCCCATAAAAGCCCAGAACAACAATGAGCTATCCCTAACGACAATGTCATCTGTCATAGCCTTTGTCGCAATTCCGCTAAGCACTACCAGCCCGAATATCCCCTGCTGCCAAGACTTATTATCACTGCAGCGATAGAGCTTCCAAAACTCCGTTGCCAGACCGGTAAACAGACACAACAAAGCAACGCCCCCTAGAGGTCCGATCTCTAGTATGTAATTCAAGAGCATGTTGTGAGCATGCCAATGAAGCGGATTGCCCAAGTCTTCACGAAAGTCCTTGCGCAGAATGCCACGGCCGTAGCCATATCCGGTAATCGGCCGCTCGGCGATTCGATTCTTGGCATAAGACCAAATTTCAAATCTTGGGTCTTCAGAAAAGCTCTTTTTGACACCCGCAATATTCTGCTCAGCCATGCCACCTTTGTGCTGGCTAACGACTGCAAACAACACCGTAAACATCCCCAACAATCCTAATAACACCACGATGCTGAACATCCGAGCACGCTTGCTCAGATCTGCCCTGCACAAGTAGAGAACGGAAAATACAACGGTCATCAGCGCAAACGTGGGCCACATGATGCGATTGAGCGT
>JBDTZK010000474.1:0-2520 GCA_040005195.1 Pseudoxanthomonas sp. | reverse complement strand
CTCGCCTCGCAGGCCTCGATCACCGCGCGGCGAGTTTCGTACAGGCGACCGCCGGGTGCGCACAGTGCCGAGATCGTGTCCGGGCCATTGACTGCCGCGTCCACTGCGTACTGGCCGGGCACGTTGGCGCACAGGCGCAGTGCGCCCAGAAGATCCATGGCGTGGTGGAAGTTGGCCACCGCCTCACCGTCGCCGGTCAGCAGCGCCCAACCCACGCGCCAACCGCAGGCGCGGTGCACCTTGCTCAGGCCGCTGAAGGTCAGGCAGGGCACGTCGCCGGCCAGCGGTGCGACCGCTTCGAACTTCGCTGCGTCGTAGAGCACCTGGTCGTAGATCTCGTCCACCATCAACAACAAGCCATGCCTGGCGGCGATGGCGACGATGCGTTCCAGCAGTTCTCGCGGATAGGTTGCGCCGGTCGGGTTGTTGGGATTGATCAGCACGATGGCGCGGGTGCGCGAGGACACCAGCGTCTCGATCTCCGCCGGGTCCGGCAGGAAATTGTTGGCCGGGTCGCACCGGTAATAGACCGGGCGGCCATCGTTGAGGATGGTGGCCGCCGACCACAGCGGGTAATCAGGCGACGGCACCAGCACTTCGTCACCAGGATTGAGCAGCGCACGCAGTGACAGGTCGATCAGTTCACTGACCCCATTGCCGACAAACACGCGGTCCGCATTGGCGCCGTGGATGCCGCGACGCTGGTAGGCAGCGGCGACGGCTTCGCGCGCGGCCGGCAGGCCTTGCTGGTGGGTATAGGGATCGGTGTGGTCGATGTCGCCGGTGATCGCGCGTTGCAGATGCTCGGGCGCACGGAAGCCGAACGCGCCCGGATTTCCGATATTCAACTTGATCAGCTTGCGTCCCTGGGCTTCCAGGTCGCGTGCGCGCCGTGCGAGTTCGCCACGGATCTCGTAACGCACTTCCGACAGCCGCTCGCGGGTGGCAAGCACGCGGTTTGGCGCTTTGCCGGCGGAAGACGTTTTGATCGGTGGCGTGGACATCGCGGCAGTCTGACGGTGGAAAGATCCGAAATCTTAACGGATATGCCCGGAATGGCGGGGATTTCAGGCCCCCGCCGCCTAGAATGCGTTCATGCCTGAGACCCCCATCGATTTTTCCACGCTGCGCCTGATCGGCTGGCCGTATGCCGGCCTTCCGGCTGATGCCGTCTGGGCCAAGGCCTTCGCCACCCATCCCCAGGCCAAGCCGGCCCGGGTCAGCGAGCAGCATCGCTCTGGTTACGTGGTGGCCGACGGGCCGGACGCCGCGCTAAAGGCGGAATCCCTGCCCGAGTGGCAAAAGCCGCGCTTCCCTTCGCACCAGCGCGCGGCGGTCGGCGATTGGGTGTTGCTGGAGGGGAAGAAGATCGTTGCCCTGCTGCCCCGGCATACCTCGATCAAGCGCGGCGCGGCGGGCGAGCACTACCACCAGCAGGTGATCGCGGCCAACGTGGACACGGTGTTCATCGTTTGCGGACTGGACGACGATTTCAATCCGCGCCGGATCGAGCGTTACCTGATGCTGGTCGGCGGCGGCGGTGCGGAGCCCGTGGTGATCCTGACCAAGGCCGACCAGACCGAATACGCGCCCGAGGCGATCGAGACACTGGCCGAACTCGCGGCGCAGGACATCACCGTGTGCGCGGTCAATGCCAAGGACCCGGCCAGCGTCGCCTCGCTGCATGGCTGGCTGGGCGCAGGCAAGACCGCCGTGCTTGTGGGTTCCTCCGGTGCGGGTAAATCCACGCTGACCAACACGTTGCTGGGCATCGACCGGATGAAGACTGCCGCGGTGCGCGAGAACGATTCGCGCGGTCGCCACACCACCACTCATCGTGCGCTGATCCCGTTGCCGTCAGGTGCGTGTCTCATCGACACGCCCGGCATGCGCGAGTTGAAGCCGACGGGCGAGGAGGAATTGGCCGAAAGTGGTTTTGCCGATATCGAAGCGCTGGCCGAACAGTGCAAGTTCCGGGACTGTTCGCACCACACCGAGCCGGGCTGCAAAGTGCGTGCGGCGATAGAGGCGGGTGACATTGATGAGGAGCGTTTCATCAATTACCTGAAGCTGCGTGATGAAGTGGCGGCCGCCGCGGAAAAACTGGCGGTGCGATTGGCGCAGGCCAATGTGAAAACGGGTGGGCGACCAACGGCCAAGCGGTCGGATGACAGGTATGGGCGACATTGAGCTTTTGCCTCGGAACCCGTGACCCACTTGCGAACCCAACGGCTTTATCGTTGGGCGCGACGCAGGGCGGGTTTATTTTGGTTACTTTTCTTTGCCGTTCAAAGAAAAGTGACTCGCGCAAAGCGCGAAATACTTTCAACAACAGGGTTTTTCAACAGCAGGGCTTGGTAAAAACCCGGCAGCTAGAAAGGCAGTAAACACCATTGCGCCTGGTACAAAATTTCATCCCGACTGACAGTCCATTCCCTCATCCGCCCTACGGGCACCTTCTCCCGGAGGGAGAAGGGAAGCAAAGACCACAGCCATGACTGGAAGGAGCCCCTACATCAC
>JBDTZK010000473.1:0-2523 GCA_040005195.1 Pseudoxanthomonas sp. | reverse complement strand
CGCAGTCGACGACGGCGACGTAGCCACCACAGCAAACCGATGACCGCTACAAGCGCCAATGCCACCAGCCACCAACCGGGCGCAGGTGGCCACCACGAGGGCGAAGCCGGTACGTGCACGTCGCGTAACACCAGTTCCTGCGACTGCATCAGGCCACCTGCGACTGCGCGCGGCCGAGCAAAGGCAGCCAGGATTCGCTGGGCGCATCGCCCTGCAACGAATAGACGCGCACGCCGCGCCGCGGCAATGCCGCCAGTGCATGCTCCACCGGCTGCGTGAATTCTTCCTGCCACCGCTGTTGCTGAGTCAGGTTGGCCAGATCCAGTTCAATACGTTCAGCGCCGAGTGAAAACGGCAACTTCTCGGCTGGCGGCCGGTTTTCAAGCGCATCGGTCAGCAACAGCACCACGACTTCGTGATGCGCTGCGAGTGCAGGCCATCTGGCTTCGGGAATGGCCGCAATACTGCTAGCGTCAGCCAACACGATCAGACGCGAGCCCGGGCGCAGCAGTCGTGACGCATGATCCAGTGCCACCGACAGGCCTGCATCATCACCGGGGGGAGCCGAATACCAGCGCACCAGCGCATCGAGCACGCGCAGCGCGCCGCGTGCACCGGAAGCCGGCGGCACCGGCGCTTCCTGTCTGCTTCCGCGCAGGATCGCAACGCGATCGCCATCACGCACCGCCGCCCACACGGCCACTGCCGCAGCGCGTGCGGCCTGCACCGACTTGAAGCGTACCCGCGTGCCGAAATAAAGCGCAGGCGAGGTGTCGGCCACCACCAGTGTCAGGCGCTCGCGTTCGGCCTGGAACAGCTTGGTGTGGGTGCGCCCGCTGCGTGCAGTCAACCGCCAATCGATGTGGCGCACATCGTCGCCGGCCACGTATTCGCGCGATTCCGCATACTCCATGCCACGCCCGCGCGCACTGGACTGCGCCGGACCGGTGACGTGGTGCCGGCCCTTGCGTGCCGGCGGCCGACGCTGCGCGATCGCGCGCAACGCTACCAGTTCCGACAGCGTCGGTTTCACGCCATCACTAACGGAGAATTCCATCGCATGCGGCTCCGGCTGCGTGCTCAGGGCAGCGGCACCACATCCAGCAAGGCGGCAACCAGGCGATCGCCATCCCAACCTTCGGCAGTGGCTTCGTAACTGGGCAACACGCGATGGCGCAACACGTCAGGCGCTATCGCACGTACGTCATCGGGTGTCACGTAATCGCGCCCGGCCAGCCAGGCGCGCGCGCGCGCGCAACGCTCAAGCGCGATCGACCCGCGCGGGCTCGCGCCCCAGGCGATGCGGCGTGCGAGCTGCGGGTCGTAACGTTTGGCGTCGCGCGAAGCCAGTACGAGTTCGATCAGGTAGCGCTCGAGTTGAGGCGCCACGTGCAGATCCAGCACCAGCGCACGTGCGGCGAACACGTCCTCGATCGGCAACCGGGCGAAGGATTCGACGGTGTGTTGCAAAGTGTCGCGTGCACGCTCCCTGGCCAGGCGCAGGATCTCCGCTTCGGCCGCAGCTTCGGGATAACCGACGCGCACGTGCATCAGAAACCGGTCCAGCTGCGCCTCGGGCAGCGGGAAGGTACCTTCCTGCTCGATCGGATTCTGCGTGGCCATGACCAGAAAAAGCTGCGGCAACGGGTAGGTGTGCCGTCCCACGGTGACCTGACGTTCGCCCATCGCTTCGAGCAGCGCCGACTGCACCTTGGCAGGTGCGCGGTTGATTTCATCGGCCAGCAGGATCGGATGGAAGATGGGGCCCGGCTGGAACTCGAATTTTCCATCCTGCGGACGCCAGATTTCGGTGCCGGTCAGGTCGGCAGGCAGCAGGTCAGGGGTGAACTGGACACGGGAAAAATCCGCTTGAAGCCGCGACGCCAATGCCCGTATCGCCGTGGTCTTGGCCAGCCCGGGCGCACCTTCAACCAGCAGATGGCCATCGGCCAGCAGCGCGATGAGCAGACGTTCCACCAGTGCGGACTGGCCGACGATGGTTTCCGACAGCCCTTCACGCAACGTACTGAACGCCTGGTGCAGGCGCGCATTGGCGGCACTGCCTGGATCGGCAGCAGGACGAATCGGGGTATCGCTGTCCATTGGCGTGGAATCAATGATGGTCATGGGTTGATTCTGACCGATCAGCGCAATGATGGTTCACAAGGCGTCGGTGCTTGTTCCCGCATGTTCAGGGTGGGAGGCTGCAAACGAAAACGGGGCCGCAAGGGCCCCGTTTGATTATTCATGGTGTTGCAGATCAGCGCTTGGCGACTGTCAGGATCTTCGGCGTGATAAAGATCAGCAGTTCCGCCTTGTTCTTCTGGCGGCCCTTCTTCTTGAAGAGATTGCCGAGGTAGGGGATGTCGCCGAGGAAAGGCACCTTCGACACATCGTTGCGATCAGCGAACTCGTAGACACCACCAATCACCACTGTCTGGCCGTCGTCCACCAGCACCGCCGTATTGATCTCCCGACGGTTCAGTTCGGGCACCGAGCCAAAGTCGCCCAGCGAGATATAGC
>JBDTZK010000472.1:0-2524 GCA_040005195.1 Pseudoxanthomonas sp. | reverse complement strand
CTGCTACATCCAGAAAGCCATCGTGATTGGCGTCCTGTCGTCGAAAGGCGGCGCGCAGGGATGACTGGTGTTCGGCGAGGCTGATGCGACGGGCGCGGGGCGGGAGTTCATCGCCTTCCAGCACGCCATTGTTGTCGCGATCCATGTTGGCGAAACCGCGACCCATGTAGACGAGGTATTCGTCGACTGACACGCGTCCGTTGCCATCGGTGTCCATGCGCTGCAGGTAGGCGCGGGGCGAGCCGGGTGGAGCGTCTTGCGCGCACGCAGCACTTGCCAACAATAACCCGGCGACCAGCAGCAGGACGTGTTTGGCGCGAGCAAGGTCGGTCAAGTGGAGCGTGACGGGTGCAAGCTCAGCGCGGCGACAGCGATTCGACATGGCGTTTGAAGGCAGTGAGATCGGCAGCAAGAGTGGCACGAATGCCACGATGGAACAGCCGACCGATTACGCGTCGGAACAACCAGCCCATGTCGAGGATGTCGGCTTCCAGTTGGATGCGGGTACCCATCGGTACCGGGTCGAGTCGGTAGCGGAAATGATAATCGCCGCGGCCGGTTGCACCTTTGCGACCATCGACGTGCAAGGCGAGCAAACGTTCTGGTTCGAGCGCGGTGACTTGGTAATGTTCAGACGCTTCGCGCTCATAGGTTTGCCGCACTTCGCACCACTCCGATCCGACCGCAAGCGGTGCGTCGTTCGCAACTTCCAGCCGGATCAGGTTCGGCACCCATAACGGCCAGGTTGGGATATGCACCAACGCCGCCCACACCTTGTCTGGCGGGGCGGCGATGGTTTCAGCCAGCGAGACTTTTAGCGGCATGGCGAAAGCGCCTCAGCAACCGCAGACTGCGATCACGACGCGATCAGTGCGTCGCCACCGCATAGCCTTTCATGCGTGCCGAAAACTCCTGCAGGGCACGGACACCGGAAGCTTCGGCATCCGCACACCAGGCACGCAACGCGGCCAGGGTGGCCGCCGCATCGGTGCTGCGCTGTTCCAGCACGGCAGCCAGGCGGGCGCGGAACTCGACCACGGTGGCGATTTTCGGACGCGCGTGCACCCAGTCGTTGAGCCGTTCGCGTGCATCCGAATCCAGCCAGCGGCCGTTATCGGCCAGCCCCTTGCGCAGCTTGCGCGGGAGTTTCGCCAATCCGCCGGCCTTGCGCGCGGTTTCCTCGCGTAGCGCCGGCAACATCACATTGCGGTAGTAGTCGGTGCCGGCCTGGAAGCGATGGGTGAGTAGCGCCCTCAAGGTTTCGCCGTCAGGCATCGGGATGTTCGGGCGCACGTCGAGTGAAGGGGCGACCCGCAGCACTTTGGCCAGCTTGACCGCTTCCAGCCCCTTGATCACCGCCCAGCCGATGTCGAATTCCCATTTGCGCAGGGCGAACTTGGCCGAGCTCGGAAACGCGTGATGATTATTGTGCAGTTCCTCGCCGCCAATCCACACCCCCCACGGGGTGAGATTGGTGGCGGTGTCGGTGGTTTCGTAATTGCGATAGCCCCACCAATGGCCGACACCATTGACGATGCCAGCCGCCCAGAACGGAATCCACAACATCTGGATCGCCCAGATCGCCACGCCAAGCACGCCGAACAACGCGATGCTGATGAACAGCATCAAGGTCGGCCCAAAGGTGGCGTAGCGTGCGTACAGATGACGCTCGATCCAGTCGTCCGGGCAGCCCTTGCCGTATTTTTCGATCGACTCGCGATCACCGCGCGCCTCGCGATACAGTTCCACGCCCTGCCACATCACCTTGCGGATGCCGACCACCTGCGGGCTGTGCGGGTCTTCCTCGGTTTCGCATTTGGCGTGGTGCTTGCGATGGATCGCCGCCCACTCCTTGGTGATCATCGATGTGGTCAGCCAGGTCCAGAAGCGGAAGAAGTGTGCGAGCACCGGGTGAAAATCCACCGCGCGATGCGCCTGGCTGCGATGCAGATACAAGGTGACCGACAAAATCGTGAGCTGGGTGACGATCAGGAAATACACACCGATCTCGATCCAGCCAAAACCTGACAGACCTTGGGTCAGCCAGTTATACAAGGCGGTGGGCATTTGCAGGGGCTCCCGGTTGAACGACCCATGATGAGGCCGCAAGGTTCGCATTTCCAGCCTGTGCCGGGTAGCAGCCGCGCCGGTTAAGCTTGACGACCAGACGAGGCACGCATGCCCGAGTTACCTGAAGTCGAAACCACCCGGCGCGGACTGGCCCCGCACCTGATCGGTCGCCGCGTCACCGGCGCCGTGTTGCGGCGCCCTGATCTGCGCTGGCCGATTGCATCCGAGATTGCCGAAGAGCTTCCCGGGCAACGCGTCGAGGCGGTTACCCGACGCGCCAAATATCTGCTGCTGCAAGCGCGAACCGGTAGCGCATTGCTGCACCTGGGCATGTCGGGCAGCCTGCGGGTGGTACCGGCGGCGACTGCGGTTGGCGCGCACGACCATGTCGACCTGGCGCTGGATTCGGGACAAGTGCTGCGCTTTACCGACCCGCGCCGGTTCGGCAGCTTGC
>JBDTZK010000059.1:0-8428 GCA_040005195.1 Pseudoxanthomonas sp. | reverse complement strand
CGGCCGAGCTGCGGTCCAGTACCACCGCGACCATCAGGACCATCGCGGTGCTGAAAAGGCCATCGCCGATCAAGCCGTTGGCTGGCTCACCTGCTTGAATGTCCACATAGCAGCCTAGCGCAAACGCGGTCATCACGCACAAGAACATGATCCACAGCGCGCCACGTCCGATCACCAGGCCGGCGATCGCCATCCACAGCAACAGAATCGGCTGCTCGAAGCGCTGGGCGCCGAAGCCGGAAGCAAAATAGGCGGGAATGACGGTCACCGCAAAGACCACCAGCAACAGCCGCGACGCCAATACGAAACGGCCGTAGCGGATCAACACGAAGCACACGCCCGCCGCCGCACATACCGACAGGCTGATCGCCATGTTGCTGAGCTCGCCGTGTCGCCAGGGGATCTCGGTCAGCGAAATACGGTAGAACCAGGCCAGCGAGGGCAGGATCGCCAACAGCAGCGACACCAGCTGCAGCATCGGTGCGTTGCGTTTATCAACCGGATCGGCAATGGGTACGTTGCGCAACCAGCCCAGTAGCGCCTGCCAAGCGGGGCCGATCAGTGGAATTCGCGCACGGCGCGGTGCGGCTGTCGCAGAGGTGTTGTCAGTCATTTGGGCGGCGTAGCTCTCGGGAAATGGGCGTCGGTACACCGGCGCTGGCTCCCTGCTCACTCCCACCCACTCCCTGGATGCCCGGCTCCCACTGCCCGATTATAGCGAGGCAGTGGGCGCTTGTTGACGCAATCCAGACAAAATCCGTGCGCCGATGCCTTTGGCGCTTGCGTGCCGCAACGCCGCCCTGTTGAACTCAGGGTGCCGCTTCGACCACGTTATCGACCATCAAGCGCACTTCGACCCGGCGGTTGGGAATCAGGCATTCGCGCAGCGCTGCCTGCGGCTGCACGCCATCACAGGCCTGCACCTGCTCGGTGTCGCCGAGGTAGCGGAACTGTATTTTGCCCGCGTCGACACCACGCGCCAGCAACAGCTCGCGCACAGTCAGCGCACGGCGTTCGGACAGGCCCTGGTTGTAGTCATGGCCGCGGCCTTGCAGGCGATCGGCATGGCCTACCAGCTCCACCGCGCGCAGGGTCAGGCCTTCTTCACGGATGCGCGCAAGCGACTGGTCAAGGCTCTTCAGTGAATAAGCGCGGATGTCGTTACGGCCATCACGATCAAATTCGAACAGCACGTTGGCGGTCAGCACATTTTCAATCGGCCGCTCCATGGGCAACCCGCACTGGCGCGACATCGCCTCGGCATCGTTCACCAGGTCTTCGGCGATCTGGATATACGGCTTGGAATGACGCCACTGCTGCTGGTTGAATTCATTGCCCGCATGCACCAGCTCCACTTCGCCACAGGCGACCGCCTGCTGCGCGCAGGTGAAGCCCGGCGTGCCGTGAATGGCGCCGAGGCGCTTCCACAGATCCTCACGCACGCGCGCGGCGCCGTTGACCAGTGGCGTATCGGTGGGCAGCGGCGATGCACCCTGCTCCATGCCGACGATGAGCTTTTCCGATTCGGTCAGCGCTTCCTGCGGGAACGCACTGCGATCATTGCGGCTGTACTCGTGGAACGACACGTCCAGCCAGCACTGCGCCTTGGACAAGTGATAGTCGCGAACCGGACGGCCGGCGTCGTTCAACGCCTGGATGCGGCCCTGGGTGTGTCCGTAACCGGTCAGGTCGGCGTGGATCGCCTCATCGGTGATGCGGTCCTGCTGTGCGTGCAGCACGGTTTGCTGCGCGTTGGCAGTCAGGGCGCTCAACGACGCGACTACGGCGATGCCGAGAATCTTCTGCTTGGTGGTCTTCATGATTTGCATTCCTCAGCGCACCGGATCGCGGTAGCGGGCATCGTCTCTACGGAAAAGGTCTTCGTCGAACTTGAAGCGCAGGCGGATAAAGGCACCCTGCTGCGTGTACTCATAACCGGTCAGGTCCTGGTCGCCGCGGAAACCGGTGGCGTTGTAACCCACCGACAGCCACAGGTTCTGCCGCAACAACCGGCCCACTTCGACACCAAACGCGTACTGGTTGGCGCCATCCTGCCCACGGAAGGTAGAACCCAGCACGCCGATGTCCCAGTTTTCGGTGATGTCGTAAACCACGCGGCCCGACAGCAGCACGGCGTTGAAGTCGTCATCGACGCGGCCGGTGTCAGCGTAGAAGAAGCTGTCCTGCTGCCACTTCGCCGCGATGCGCCCGGTCAACCACCACGGCCGCGACGGATGCCAATCGGCGTGTGCGGAAATGATGTGCGCGCTGGTACGGATGTCCTGGCCGGTATCCGAGCCGAAGCCGGTGCCATCCATGCCGCTCTCGTCTTTCTCCAGCTTGTATTCGTAGCGGGCCAGCGCATTGACGCGGTTGGTATCGGTATCACGATACGCAGCGCCAATCTGGAAGCGGTCCTGCAACACGTCGCCGCGTGCATCGTACGAAGTGCGCAACAGGTAGTTTCGTGCCAGCACGGTCCAGTCACGGTTGATCTTGCGCGCAGCCAGGAATTGCAGCAGCGTGGTGCTGTAGCCCTCGTCGGTCGCCGTGGCCTGCACGTCGTCGGAGATGCGGTGCTCCAGGCGTATGCTGCCGCGCCACAGCGGGTTGGCACTGTAGTCCAGCCCCAGGCCCGCACCCGTGGAATCGCCGACATCGCCGGAGATCACATTAGTGTGTTCAACCGATGTACTCAGGCGCACGCCTTCGCGGATGTCCCAGTTGTTGCGCATTCCCGAGGCAGCCTGGATGTCACGACCACTGATGGCATCGCGCAGGCGGTACTCGGAGAACAGCTGGGTGTCTTTCATGAAAGTCGTGTCTACGCCGAACGCCATGGTGTCGGCTTCGCGTCCGTCCTGGGTCAGCCCATTCAAACCACTGATGCCGGTCTGCTTTTCATAGCGGCCATACAGTCGGCTGCGTTCGCGCAGCTGATAGTCGATGCCAAAAGCAATGCGATTGCGATCTTCGCCGTGGATGTCCTGCTCCACTTCGCCACCCAGGTTCAGGCGGTCGCTGGCGCGGTAGCCCACGCCGATGCGCAGCATGTCCGACGAAAGCTCGGTGCCAATCGGCAGGCCACTACCCACGTCATTCGGGTTACCGCTGCTGATGATGGGCAGGCCGGTCAACGGATCCAGCGGTTGCTGGCCGTATCCCAACGCACCGCCACCGGAGCCGGTGGCATAGCCGCCGGACAGGCCGCCAATGTTGCTGTAGCCGCTGTTGGTCGCCCAGGTGTAATAGGCACCGACGGTTTCACGAATGGAGCGGTAACCGAAGTCCAGGGTCAACTTGTCAGTGGCCTTGAGCCGCGTACCAACGCTGGCCGCATCACGTTCGCCGCCATCGGGATTGCGGTCCTCGCTGCGCAGGCCTTCGGCATACAGTTCCACGCGCGGGGTCAGGCGATAGCGCGTGACCAGGCTGAATTCGCCGCGGCCGCCATACAACGACGACGCAGGATTATTGAATTCCGGGTCCGAACGACCGGCGAACAGCTTCAGGTCCAGGTCCTTGCCGGCGTGGCCAAACTCGACCCGCCAGGCATCGCCTTCCACCAGCCCGCTGAGGCCTTCCAGTGCCGGCGTGCCGTACTGGTTGATGGAATTGGTGTTGACCTCGCTTTGAGTGCGCGCCGCTTCGGCCACGAGCCAGGTGTTGGCCCCGAAACGGTAGCCGATGTTGGCGCTGCCCATCTCGAATTCCGCGAACGGGTTGCGGTCGTCCACGTACGAGCCGCCGACTTCGCCGTTCTCGCCGAGCCGCAGTTGCGCATCCGCGCCAACGACCAGGAATTTCTCGGTGCCCTGGTCCAGCTCATAGGTGATGCGCAACGACACCGGATTCAGGTCGCTGTCGAACGAAGGCAGGAAGTTGCCCAGCAGGATCCGGCCGGAGAACGGCTCGAAGCTGTAGTCCACCAGTCGCGCCAACGGTCGCACCGAAACAATGCGCGAGGGCTGGTTGCGATCGCGCACGATCACTTCCACGCGCTCGCTGCCTTCCAGCACCGCGTTGTTGCGCAGGCCGTAGGGACCACTGCCGGAAGCGGCCAGTTCTTCAATGACCTGGCGCAGCGAGTCTTCGATGGCGAAGACGTTGCCGCGTACCCGCTCGTTCTCGAAATGCCAGCCCAGCCCGGTGGCCGTGCGGTTGTAGGTGCCCAGCACGCGCTGCGATGCGCGCGTGCCGAAATCAACGCCGGTCTGGGTGGTGATGCTGTCGCCAGTCTGGAAGTCGCCGTACAGCAGGTAACTGCGGTCCTTGTCCACGCGCACGTACAGGCGCTCGGCCGAGCGCGCGTCGAAACCGCGCAGCGAGGCATCGCCGTACACCGGATAAAACTCTTCCGGCTGGATGTCGCGCAGCAGGCGTGCCCTGACTTCCTTGTCGGAATCGTAGGCCGCGGTCAGCAGGTATTCGCCCTTGACCTGGCCCTTGATGAAGAACGCAGCGCGGGCCGCGCCATTGGCCTTGCCGTTGTTGAACTGTTTTTCCCAGCGGCGGATCTCGCGGTCGAAACCGTCACCCTGCTGGCTGGTGTTGAGCAGGCCAGCGCCATTGCGACGGAAGTTGATCACGCCTTCGATCAGGCCGGTGGCGATCATCTCGCGCATTTCCGGCACGAAGCCGACGACACCTTCAACGCTCTGGCCGCCCGAAGTGGCACGCAGCAACACGTCCTGTGGATCGTGCGGCGCCAGCAGGTCGAATTCGGCTTTGCCATCGTGTACCGGCAGCTGCACGCCAGGCGTGACGCGGTCGGCATCCAGATGGCCCGGGCCGAGTTCATCGGTGCGGCCATCGGGCAACTTGATGCGTCCACCGGAATTTTCGATGGTGGCGAAAGCCTCGCCCTTGATCGGCTTGCCGTCGGCACCGTACAGATGCACGACCACGTGTACCGGCGACTGCCCGTCGGCGGGCGCGCCATCGCGGTCCACTTCCATCACCACGCGGTCGACACTGGCGTTGACGCTGTAGTCCACATTGCCGGGCTGGGCGTAGAGCGGCTGCGAGTTCTGCTGCTGGATCTGCGGCGATTGTGGAAACAACGCATCGGCCTGGCCCAGCACCGGCGTGAAACGACGATCACCGGACACGTTCTGTGCCTGTGCCATCAAAGGCACCAGGGCCAGCGACAACGCAATGGCAAGCGATTTGACGTGTAAACGGGGTGCGTGCATGGCTTCGGCTTTGCTCAGGAAAGGAGTCGGAACGGCGGTGCGGCTCATGGCTGCACCTCCTTGCCGTCTTCCTGTTCGGTGCCGGTCGGCCTCGGGTCCACGATGGGACCCTGGTTGGCCGAATCCGTACCCTGCTGCGGTGAGCGCAGCGGCTTGCTGTCGAAGCGCAGCGGTGGTCGCCCGGCTTCGGTTTCCGGCGCGCGGATTTCACCCTGGGTGCGACGCGCCTTGACCTGTTCGATCACCGGATTGGAGCAGCTGCCTTCGATAAAGTCGGCGCGATGCAGCTCGCCGTTCTTCAAGTCGATGAACAAGCTGTCGGCGTCGCCCAGGTTGCGGTTGCTGCTGGTGGTCAGGCGTGAGCCGACCGGCAGCGTGGACGAGTCCACCTTCAGCGTGTGGCTCTTCGGCTTCAGACCGCAGTAGCTGTACTTGCCTTCCGAATCACTGATCAGCCAGGTGCCGTCCTCGAAGTACATACGCACGCCCGGGATACCCAGTTCCTCATGGTCCTGCACGTGATTGACGTTGCAGTCCACGAAGATCTTGCCCAGTACGCAGCCTTCCTCGGTAAACACACCACCGCTGACGATCACGCGGTACTCGGCCGGGTTGGAGGCGATCACGCCACCATTCGGATACGGCTGCAGCGTGATGGGGTCTACGCAACCGCCATCAATTGAACAGCCATGCGCACGGGCGCGGTTGATGCCGTCGCCCTGCTGGCTGCAGACGCCGACACGCACGCGGTAGGTCAGCACTTTCTGTGCACCGACTGCGAGCGAACCCACATCGAACACCAGCGTCGGACCCGGCTTGCCCAGCGGATCGGCGATACCGCCGCCGTCCACGCGTGCAGTACCGGCGATGAAGGTGAAGCCGGGCGGCAGGCGGTCGATCACGTTGACCGTGCCCAGCGCTGCACCTGCGGTCTGGCGGATGGTGATCGTGTAGACCAGGCTGTCACCTACTTCCACGGTCTTGCGATCGCCGGTCTTGGTGATGACCAGGCCGGGCGCGATCTGCGGATCCAGCGGGATGTGGTTGTGCACGGGCGCGGCAATGGCGGAACCCAGTGTCACTTCCAGGTAGTAGGTGGTCGCGGTACCGACCGGGCCGGTGGGCGCGGTCGCGTTGGTCTGCACCGGGAAACTCACGCCCGGGGTGGAAGGCGGCGTCAGCGGCGCAGTCTCTACCGGAATCATGGTGGACTGGAAGGTGTAACCCGCCGGCGGCGTCACCGCGATCTGGAAGCGGCATGAAGCCGGCGCCGTCGGTGCCATCAGGAACTGGTAGAAACCTTCAGCGCCCACCGTCATCGAGACGGACGTGCCTTCGATGGTGTAACCGCCCAACGTCGCATTCAACAGGCTGGTCTCCGGCGTATAGCCGGCGCAGGTGCCCACTGGGGTCAGCGTCACACGCGAGCCTGGAACCGGGTTACGGGTAACCGCGTCATAGACCACGCCGCCCGGATTCAAGGGCAGGCTCTGCTGCGGCAGATTGGCACCTGGCTGCAGGATCACTGCCAGTTCCGTATTGCCGTTGTCGGTGCTTGCACAGGAACTGGCGGTGCCGTTGCTGATGGCAGTGGCTGCATCGCACGGCGCAGGCGCACCGGCGGCGGTTTCACCACTGACCGGCAAGCCCCAGACCACGCCCGAAGTCGGATCGCGGAAACGGATCACCAGCGGCGCACCAGGCACCAGGTCCGGCACCGAGTAGCTGCCGTCGGCGCCCGTGATGGTGGTGGCGACGACCTGGCCGTTGGCATCGACCACTTCCACGGTCCAGCCGGGCAGGCGACGGTCGCCGCTGTCGATCAAGGCGATATCGCTGCCCTGGTCGAACCACACCGTACCGGACACCGAGGCGGCCAGTTGCACCGGCGTCGGCAGGCGACAGACGTTCTGCGTGATCGCCGGATCGCACACCGGCAGATTGCCGGGATTGCCTTCGAAGTCGGCGCGTTCTTCCGGCGTAGGCCGGCGGAACTCGTTTTCACCGCCGCCTTCAACCAGCACGGCGTTGTTGACCGGCGACGCGGGTGCGGCCGAAGCGGCGACACGCACACGGGCCACGATGGTATCGGCATTCACCACACCCGCTGCGATGACCGCAGAGGTGGCGCAACGGAAGCGACTGTCGCCCGCTGCACCGGTGCAGATCCAGCCATTGCCGACCGGTGTCTCCAGCAAGGTCAGGCCTGGTGGCAGACGATCTTCCACCACGTATTCGCCATTGCTCGGCTGCTGGCCAATGTTGCGCACGCTGACGGTGTAAGTGCCGGTGTTGTTGACGGTGAAGGTCGTCGGCGTGGCGGTCTTGCTGACCACCAGGTCCGGCGAATCACCGATCTCGCCGAAGTTGTTCTCTACCGACTCGCCACCGATGGTCAGCACGATGGCGCTGATCTCCGACGGCGTGGTGGTCACTGGTGTGGCCGTACCGGTGGTGGTGCCACCGATGTTGCCCGCCGTGGTGATGCCGTTGAGCGTTTCCGCCGGCTGGGTGGGCTCGGTCACCACGTAGGTGCCCGGGCGCAGGTCGTCGAAACGATAGCGGCCTTCACTGTCGGTGGTCACGGTGACGTTGACCGCTTCGCCCAGCTCGTTGGTACCCGTCAGCACGACCTGCACATTGGCGATGCCCGATTCATTGGAATCGATAACGCCGTCGTTGTCGGCGTCGTTGTAGACGCGACCCGCGATGGAACCGACCGGAATTTCGCCAAAGTCATTGCCGCTGGCTTCTTCGCCGACGCCCAGCACAACATTGCTGATGACCGACGGGGCCGTGGTCGGCGGGGTGACGGTGCCACCACCAGTGCCGGCCACAGTGACACCGTTGAGCGTGCCGGTGGGCTGCTCGGGTTCGGTGAGGGTGTAGTTGCCCGGCGGCAATTCGGTGAACGCGTAGCTGCCGTCCGGCAGGGTGGTGGTTTCACGGGTGACCGTGTTGCCGGCCGCGTCGGTGCCGGTCAGGCGCACGATGACCTCGCCGATGCCCTGCTCGGTCGGATCAATCACACCGTCGTTGTCGAGGTCACTCCATACCCGCCCGGTGATGGAACTGTTGAGCGGAATTTCGCCGAACAGATTGTTCACCGATGCATTGCCAGGTGTCGTCAGGTCAATGGTGGCGATGGCGCTGGGAACGGTCGTGATCGGCGTGGACGTGCCCGAAGACGTGCCGCCTACAGTGCCGGCGGTGGTGATGCCGTTGCTGGTGCC
>JBDTZK010000471.1:0-2543 GCA_040005195.1 Pseudoxanthomonas sp. | reverse complement strand
ATTGAGCAGCACGCCCTGCTGTGCAGCCTCGATACGACCCAACTGGGTCAGGCCCAGATTTCCGCCTTCGCCCACCACCTTGCATCGCAACTCATTACCGTTCACGCGCAGCGCGTTGTTGGCACGATCACCCGCATCGGCATGCTGTTCGCCACTGGCCTTGACGTAGACACCGATGCCGCCATTCCACAGCAGATCCACGGGCGACTTGAGGATCGCGCTCATCAGTTCATTGGGCGAAAGTGTCTTCACGTCGGCAGGCAGATCGAGCGCGGCGCGAACTGCGGGCGTGATCTCTATGGCCTTGAGCGAACGCGCATAGATGCCGCCGCCTTGGGAAATCAGCGCGGCGTCATAGTCGACCCAGCTGGAGCGGGGCACTTTGAACAGGCGCTGGCGCTCCTTGAACGAGCGCGCGGCATCAGGATCGGGATCAAGGAAAATATGACGATGGTCGAAGGCGGCGACCAACCTGATGTGCTTGGACAGCAGCATGCCATTGCCAAACACGTCGCCGGACATGTCGCCGATGCCGGCACAGGTGAAGTCCTGCGTCTGCGAGTCACGACCCATCGCGCGGAAGTGCCGCTTGACCGATTCCCACGCACCCTTGGCGGTGATGCCCATGCCCTTGTGGTCGTATCCAACCGAGCCGCCGGAAGCGAACGCATCGCCCATCCAGAAACCATGATCGATGGCAAGCCCATTGGCGATGTCGGAGAACGTGGCCGTACCCTTGTCCGCGGCGACCACCAGATAGGGATCGTCCTGATCGTGGCGTACCACGTTGACCGGCGCCACGATCTTGTTGCCCACGATGTTGTCGGTGATGTCCAGCAAGCCCTGAATGAACATCTTGTAGCAGGCGATGCCCTCGGCGAGCACCGCGTCGCGATCGCCGCCTACCGGTGACTGTTTGACGAAGAAACCACCCTTGGCGCCCACCGGCACGATGACGGTGTTCTTCACCATCTGCGCTTTCACCAGACCCAATACCTCGGTACGGAAATCTTCGCGACGATCCGACCAGCGGAGTCCACCACGCGCCACCGGGCCGAAGCGCAGGTGCACGCCTTCGACACGTGGGCCGTAGACGAAGATCTCGCGGTAAGGACGCGGCTTTGGCAAGTCCGGCACCAGCGCAGAATCCAGCTTGAAACTGATGGTGTGGGCAGGCAAGCCGTCTGTGTCCACCTGGTAGTAGCTGGTGCGCAGCGTGGCTTCGATCACGCCGATAAAGCTGCGCAGGATTCGGTCTTCATCCAGGCTTGAGACGCGATCCATCAGTTTCACCAGCGTTTTGTGCGTGGCTTCGACCTGGCGGTCACGTGCGTCGCCGCGCCTGTCGATTACGTACTGCAATGACTTGAGCGTGGCTTCGTCCTGCGCGGCAAGCGCGTGCAGCTGTTCAGAGAAGCGTGCTTGTCCGTCCTTGATTTGCGCTTTGCTTTCCTTGCCGGTACGGGGGTCGAAACGGGCCTCGAACAGTTCAACCAGCAACCGCGCCAGCAAAGGATAGCGATTGAGTGTTTCCTCTACATAACTCTGCGAAAACGGTACCCCGGTCTGCATCAGGTACTTGCAATAGCCGCGCAGAAGCGCGACCTGTCGCCACTCCAGGCCAGCGCCAAGCACCAGGCGGTTGAAGCCATCGTTTTCCGCGTCGCCGTGCCAGATGCGCGCGAAGGCTTCTTCGAAAGCCTGGTTTCGATTCTCGACATCGATCTCGCCAAACGTGGATTCGACCTCGAACTCCTGGATGTAGACGGTCTGGTTGTCCACCTCCAGCCGGAACGGATGTTCGGAGATCACGCGCAGACCCATGTTTTCCATCAGCGGCAACGCATCGGAAAGTGGCAGATCGCGTTCCTGGCGATAGAGGTTGAGCCGCAACCTGCCCTCGCCTTCACGCTGGCGGCGGGACAGGTGCAAGCTGAGGCGCAGATCTTCCGGGCCTTTCAGCGCCGCCAGATGCTCGACGTCACTCGCGGCGATCTCGGGCGAAACGTTTTCGATATATCCAGCCGGCAAAGCGCGTGCGTAGCTGCCAGACAGTTTCAGGCCTTCGGATTCGCCGTGACGGCCGATGAGGGTTTCGCGCAGGTCATCCTGCCAGTTACGCAGCAGATGAGCCAGGCGCGATTCGAGTTCGGCGGTATCCACATTCACCTGCACCCCCGCGCACGGACGCACGATCAGGTGCAACTGGGCCAAGGGTGATTCGCCGAGCTGCACGTTGGTATCCACGTACTCGCCCTGCAACGCCTCCTTCAACAAGGCTTCGATGCGCAGGCGCACATCGGTGTTGAAACGTTCGCGCGGAATATAGACCAGCGCAGAGAAGAACCGACCGTAACGGTCGCGGCGCAGGAACAGCTTGCTGCGCACGCGCTCCTGCAGGCCCAGAATGCCCAGGCTGGTGCGACTGAGTTCGTCTTCGTTGGACTGGAACAGCTCTTCTCTTGGCAGCGTCTCCAGGATGTGGCGCAGTGCTTTTCCACTGTGGCTGTTCGGCAACGGACCCGACTGGCGCATGACATGCT
>JBDTZK010000470.1:0-2547 GCA_040005195.1 Pseudoxanthomonas sp. | reverse complement strand
TGCCATCATCTGAAGTTGTTTCAAATGTATAAGCACCCGGAGTTTTGATATTGATATATCCTTCCCAAAGCAAACCATAATTCTGAATTATACCTGCAGGCTTTACAGCGATGTCTACATTAGCACTTGAACCTGTTTTAACAGGGGTAAGGGTACTGAAATCAGGAAGGACGCTCCAGTTACCCTGGTAATATTTGTATTTTAATGCAGTTGCCGCTGTAGTAATTGTTACAGAACCCGCTGCTGAATTGTTACCTGCGAAGTCGCGTGCTTTTATAGCGAAAGTATAAGCTACGTTGGGCAAAAGGCTGTCTGCCGTGATAGTGGTGGCAGTAGTAGTATATTTTTTTACATTATTGATATAAACATCGTAAGCAAAAACACCCACGCTGTCAGTTGAGGCATTCCATGCCAGTTCTACAAAATTAGGGCTGGTAAATGTAGATCTTACATCTCCCGGAACAGTAGGAGCTGTAGTGTCAGCAGAAGCTACAAAAGTTTCTGTGAAAGCGCTATTAGGAATAAGCTGGCGGTTGATGCCTGGCCCCGTCCAGTAAACCTGCATAGACTGACCACCGGACTGCTGGAAGAAAGTGATAGAGATCGGGTGTAAACCTGTATCAGGAATACTTACGGCACCTGTAACAGGTATAGCACCATGAAGACCATCATTATTAACCAATGCAGTTGCAGTGGGTGAATAAAATGAATTGAAGTAAAGTTTACTACCGTCATCAGAAATTGTTTCGAAAGTATAATTTCCGGGAATCCTGATGTTGATTAAACCTTCCCAAACAAAGCCGTAATTCTGTATAATACCTGCTGGTCTTACAGCGATATCAACGTTTGCTGTGGAACCACTCGACACGGCAGTCAGTGCGTTGAAGTTGGGAAGTACATTCCAGGTTCCTTCATAATAATGATATTTAAGTCCGTTTAATTTACTGGTAGCAGTAGTTGCATTGCTGATGCCGGAAACGTTTCCAGCCTGGTCACGCGCTACCACCGTGAAAGTGTAAGCAGTATTTGCCAGCAGGCTGTCAGCAGTAATTTTTGCAACAGTTGAAGTGTATTTCTTTGAACCATTTATATAAACATCGTAGGCAGTAACACCAACGTTATCTGCTGAAGCAGACCATTCAAGATCTATAAAATTACGACTTGTAAATATTGCTTTTAAATTAGCAGGAGTAGTTGGCGTTATAGTGTCTTTAGCAGGTTGTAATGAAAGTTCATTACTTAATCCCGAAGCGCCTGTTGCGTTCACCGCCCTTATTGTGTAATAAAAATTATAATTGTTGGCGATCGCGGTATCGGTGTAGGTTTTAACGTCCGCAGCTGTGATAGCCGCTAAAGTATAAGGTCCGCCTGCTGTTACGGCGCGGTAAATTTCAAAACCGGTTTCATTGGAAACGGGAGTGGTTACATCCGTCCAGTTTAATTTAATACTTGTAGCAGAAACACGTGCCAATGTAAGGTTACGTGCGGAATCAGGCTTAGGTGTACCGGTAGCACTGATCACTTTAAATATTGGTGAAAAAGTTGCGTTACAGTTGGTTGCTTTAGCGATGTACTGACCAACCGGTGCATTATAAGTACGTGCGACGCTTACAAGTACACTGTCGGTTGCCCTCCGCCATTCGTAAGAGGTGTATCCCGCAGGAAGTTCTAATGGAGTTGTGGTGCTGCCGTCGGGTGCTGGTAATACAACGCTCCTGATTCCCGTTACAGATATTGGAGGAGTAGCAGTAGCCGGCAAAGCTGTTATTACTGCCGGTACCACCGACCAGTTAGACCAGGGACCACCAGCAACACGCCTGAAACGTGCACGGTAGCTACCCAATTGGGTACCTATAATATCATTTACATTTGAATTAGGAATATCAACACCATTTACCTGCCATTGGTATTCTGCAAAACCCTGTGTGATAACCATTTTTGCATTCACTGAGTTAAAGCAGAACTGGCTATTTTTATTGAAGATGATCGGGTTGGCTGTATGTGCATTATTCCAGTAAGGAAGTAACCAAGGTTCTGCCCACATCCTTTCCCAGGTACCATGCCCAAGGTCAGGATAAAAGTTATACCTGGTATCACCACCTTTTGCGTTTAAAGTATCAACATAATTGTTTACAACGTCCGGGCCTGGACTTGTATCGAGTCCGCCGGAAGCAACCCATAAAGGAACATGAACAACATTATCAATAGTTCCCTGAATCAATTGAATCATTGCGGGCGAGCTTGCGATGATAGTTGAAACACGCTGCGGAAAATTTGCAGCATATGACATCGCACCAAATCCGCCATTTGACAATCCCATAGCTATCAGTCTGTCCGGATCAGCGTGCACATATTTTTGCATGGAATCCAGCACACTGTTTATCCTGGTATAATAGGTATAATCCCAGGCGTTGGCGCTAACCTGAGGAAACAATAAAAATGCGTTGAATTGGTCTGCATCAATTTTAGCCTGGAAAGGTTGTGCGCCCCAGTACAATTGATCTTCATTGTCATAAACACCTTTTATCTCTCCGGCTCCATGAAGGA
>JBDTZK010000469.1:0-2548 GCA_040005195.1 Pseudoxanthomonas sp. | reverse complement strand
CCTTCGCCATCGGTGTCGCGGGTGCGGCCAACGCCGGGCTGTTTGCCGCGGCCTTGCTTGCGCACGGTTATCCCGACATCGCCGAGGCGCTCGACGCATTCCGCGAACGCCAGACACGTGATGTCGCCGGCAACGACGACCCACGCCTGCCCATCGCCAGCCCGGGCCCGGCGCAGTGACAACAGTCGGCATATTGGGCGGCGGGCAGCTGGCCCGCATGCTCGCACTTTGCGGCGCGCCGCTGGGGCTGCGTTTCCTGGTGATGGATACCGAAGCCGACGCCTGCGCCGGGCAGTTCGCGCCGTTGCTGGTGGGTGACTACCGCGACCACGCGGCACTGGCGGAATTTGCCTCCCGTGTCGACGTGGCCACGTTCGATTTCGAGAATGTACCTGCAGAGAGCGCCGAATGGCTGGCGTCGCGCGTGCCCGTCTTCCCCAACCCACGTGCGCTTGCCGTGGCCCAGGATCGGCTGGTGGAAAAAAATCTGTTCCGGAGTCTCGGCATCCCGGTTGGCGAATACGCGGCGGTTTCCACGCGTGCTGAGCTGGATGCGGAAGTTGCCCGTATCGGGGGTCCCTGCATCCTCAAAACGCGGCGACTGGGTTATGACGGAAAGGGCCAGTTCCGCATCAAGACAGCGGCTGACCTGGACGCGGCGTGGCAGGCGCTCGGTGCCCAGGCGGCAACCGTTGGGCTGATCGTTGAAGCGTTCATCCCGTTCCAGCGTGAGCTTTCGGTCGTGGCCGTGCGTGGCCGCGATGGCGAGTTTCGTACTTGGCCAATGACTGAAAACTGGCATGTGGAGGGCGTGCTGTCTACCAGCCTGGCGCCTGCGATGATCGACGAAGGCCTTGCGCAACTTGCTTTCGACCATGCGCGCAAGTTGGCCGACGCATTGGATTATGTGGGGGTATTCGCGCTGGAGCTGTTCTGCAGGGATGAGCAATGGCTTGCCAACGAAATGGCGCCGCGCGTGCACAATTCCGGTCATTGGACGATCGAGGGTGCCGAGACCTCGCAGTTCGAGAACCACCTGCGCGCCGTGCTCGGCTTGCCGCTGGGCGATACCCGGATGATCGGCCATGCATGCATGCTCAACTGGATCGGCGAGATGCCGCCATTCAACAGCGTGCTGCAAGAAGCCTCCGGCCATTGGCATGATTACGGAAAACTGCCGCGTGCCGGGCGCAAGGTGGGACATGCCACGTTGCGGGATGATTCGGCCGGCGCGCTCGGTATGGCGCTGCAGCGTGTGGGCAGGGCGCTGGATCGCGATGCGCAGGTGGCGCCCGCAGTGGACGCGCTGCGCTGAGGTTTCTTGGCCTTGCTTCGTGTAAAAAAAAACCGGGCATTGCCCGGTTTTTTTGTGGTTCGGTGATGGATGGACCTTCGATTCCAGCGAACGCAAGAAAGCAGAAGGCCGGGACTGGCCCGGCCTTGAGGTTGCTTTCTTTGTCGCAGTATCAGCGCAGGTTGGCGGCCACGAAATCCACGTTGACCAGCGCCCAGAACGATTCCACGTACTTCGGCCGCGCATTGCGGTAATCGATGTAGTAGGCGTGTTCCCACACATCGATGGTCAGCAGCGGGGTGTCGTCACCGGTCAGTGGCGTGGCGGCGTTCGACGTGCTTACCAGCGCCAGCGATCCGTCCGGACGCTGGACCAGCCAGCCCCAGCCCGAACCGAAGGTGCCGATCGCGGTCTTGGTGAACTCTTCCTTGAACTTGGCGAAATCACCGAAAGCCTGCTTGATCAGTTCACCGACCTTGCCAGTGGGCTCGCCACCACCACCGTCTGCGGCCGGCTTCAGGCAGTTCCAGTAGAAAGTGTGGTTCCAGATCTGCGCCGCGTTGTTGAACATGCCGCCCTGCGACTTGCGGATGATGTCTTCCAGCGGCATCTCGGCGAATTCGGTGCCTTCGATCAGCTTGTTGAGGTTGTCGACATAGGCCTTGTGGTGCTTGCCGTAATGGAAGTCGATGGTCTCGCCTGAAATATGCGGCTCAAGCGCGGTACGGTCATACGGAAGCGGGGGAAGTTCGATAGCCATGGCTTTTCCTTTGCTGTGCTAGGCGGGGTGGGGCATGGCGGGCGCGACGGCCGGGCCATGCGAAGGCTTACAATGGGAGTTTACCCGACCGCGGTTTGCAGGCCGTCAACGCAGGAGAAAACACCATGCCGGTGATTGAACGTATCCAGGCCGAAGTCGAGCAGCACCCCATCGTGCTTTTCATGAAGGGCACGCCGCAATTCCCGATGTGCGGATTCTCCAGTCGCGCCGTGCAGGTACTCAAGACTGCGGGCGCGGGCGAATTGCATACGGTCAACGTGCTGGAAGAACCTGAAATCCGCGCCAACCTGCCACGGTTTTCCAACTGGCCCACCTTCCCGCAGCTGTTCATCCACGGGGAACTCATCGGTGGTTGTGATATCACCCTGGAGCTGTTCGAGTCAGGTGAACTCCAGCGGATTGTGTCGGAGGCCGGCGCGCAGTGAGCCTGCTTGACCTTCCCACCCGCAAGCCGCAAGCGCTGCAGGGACGCG
>JBDTZK010000058.1:0-8523 GCA_040005195.1 Pseudoxanthomonas sp. | reverse complement strand
GACCGCGCCCTTCGACACACTGGAACAGGCGCTGACCATGGCCAACCGCCTGCCGGCGGCCTTGGCGGCTTATGCTTGGACCGGATCCACCCGTATTGCACACGTGCTGTCGGAAGACCTGGAATGCGGCATGCTCGGCATCAACAACACCGCGATCAATTTCGTGGAAACGCCATTCGGTGGAATCAAACACAGCGGCTATGGCAGTGAGGGCGGCAGTGAGGGTCTGGATGGCTATCTGGACACAAAGCTGGTCAGCTTGGCTTGAATAGGACGAACACTGGGAGGACTCTGCTTTGAATGACGGCGACTTGAAGGGCACCAAGCGTGCCAGCACTACTTACCTGATCGCACGCGTGTTCCATGCGCTGCGTGCCACCCGCATCGAACCGATCCTCAAGCCGTTCGGGATTACGCCACTGCAGTACACCATCATGACGGTGATCGCGACCCATGAAGGGCTGTCATCGGCGGACCTGTCGCGGCGCTTCTACGTAACCCCGCAAACCATGGGCCAGGTGTTGGCCAGTCTGGAGGAGGGGGGGTTGTTGAAGCGGCGCGAGGATCCGGGGAATCGCCGGGTGCTGCGTGTGGCCATGACCGCGGAAGGACGCAAGTTGGTGCAGCGCTGCGACAAGCAAATGGAAAAGATCGAGCTCGAAGTATTTGGCAACCTTGATGACAGCGATGTCGAGGCATTCCGCAGCAAGCTCTACAAGGTAGCTGCGGTGCTGCGCGGTGCAGATCAGGTGGCCACTGCGGTCGATACTGCTCCCGCTCCCTCCGCCAGCAAGCGCAAACGAGCCACTGTTGCCAATTGAGAGTCCTGCGCAATGCCCTCCGCGTTTGATCATGAAAGTTTTCCTGCACTGCTCGACACCCTTGACCGTTACATCCGCGAGCGCCTGTTGCCGCTGGAGAAATCGGTGGAGGAGAACAACACGGTTCCGGACGAGATCATCGACGAGATGCGGGAAATGGGGCTGTTCGGCCTGAGCATCCCGCAGACGTATGGTGGCTACGAACTGGACGCGGTGCAGGAAACACAGGTGCAGATGCTGTTCAGTGGCACCTCGCAGGCATTCCGGCTGGCGTTCTGGCCCAACGTCGGCATCGGCAGTCGCGGTATCGTCTACGGCGGTACCCCACAGCAGAAGCAGCACTTCCTGCCGGGTCTTGCCAGCGGCGAATTGCGCGCTGCGTTTTGCCTGACCGAACCTGATGCCGGATCGGACGCGGCCAACATCAAGACCACCGCGATACGCGATGGCGCCGACTACGTCATCAACGGCACCAAGCGATTCATCACCAATGCCTCGCATGCCGACGTGTTCACGGTGATGGCGCGCAGCGATCCGGCCAAAGCCGGCGCCGACGGCATCTCCGCCTTCCTCGTGGAGAAGGGCACGCCGGGCTTGATCATTGGAAAGCCGGAACACAAGCTGGGGCAGCGTGGCGCGCCCATTTGCGACGTGATCTTCGACAACGTGCGGGTATCGAAAGACAACCTGATTGGCGGTGACGCAGGTGAAGGCAAGGGTTTTCGCATTGCCATGCGGGTGCTGGATTCAGGGCGTATCGGCGTGGCAGGTTCTGCGGTGGGCATGATGAAGCGCATCATTGATGAAGCGGCCACGTATGCGTTGTCGCGCAAGCAGTTCGGCGAGCCGATAGCCAATTTTCAATTGATCCAGGCGATGCTGGCGGACTCGGAAGCCGAATATCTGGCCGCCCATGCGCTGACGATGCGCGCAGCAGAAGCCTTGCAGAGCAAGGAAGACACGCGGGTGCTGGCGGCATCGGCGAAGTATTTCTGTTCCGAGGCGCTGGGTCGGGTGGCCGACCGTGGCCTGCAGATACTGGGCGGCGCGGGTTATATATCCGAATACCCGATGGAACGCCTGTGGCGCGATGCGCGGGTGCTGCGCATATACGAAGGCACCAGCCAGATCCTGCAATTGGTCATTGCGCGGACCATGCTCAAGCGTTACGAATAATGTGGCGGCAGATGACATATCCCCATCCGGCCAGCGGGCTGCGCACATGCGTCGACTGAAAACCAGCGTCGTCATCATCGGTGCCGGCCCTTCGGGCTTGCTGCTGGCCCAGTTGCTGCACCGGCAGGGTATCGACACGGTCATTATCGAGCGCCAGACGCCCGACTATGTGCTGGGCCGGATACGTGCCGGAGTGCTGGAACAGGGCACGGTCGAACTGCTGCGCGAAGCAGGTGTCGGCATGCGCATGGATCGCGAAGGCCTGGTACACGACGGCTTCGAGCTGGCGTTGGACCAGCGCCGGATACACATCGACCTGGCCGACCTTACCGGCGGCCGGACGGTCATGGTCTACGGCCAGACCGAAGTCACCCGTGACCTGATGCAGGCAGGTACCGAAGCCGGCGCCCTGAGCTTCTATTCGGCATCGGCGGTGCAACTGAACGCGCTGCAGTCCGAGCGTCCGTGGATCAGCTTCGAACACAATGGCGAAAGCGTGCGCATCGACTGCTATTACGTGGCCGGTTGCGATGGCTTCCACGGTGTGTGTCGGCCCTCCATCCCCGAAGGGGTACTGCGCACCTACCAGCGCGACTATCCATTTGGTTGGCTCGGGCTGCTGGCGCAAACGCCGCCGGTGAATGAGGAACTGCTGTACGCGCGCCATGAGCGTGGTTTTGCCCTATGCAGCATGCGATCGCCGACCCTGGCTCGCTACTACGTGCAGGTGTCGTTGCAGGACCAGGTGCAGGACTGGTCCGATGACCGCTTCTGGGAGGAGTTGTCGCAGCGCCTGCCGCAGGAAGTCGCCTCCCGCTTGGTGACCGGCCCATCGATAGAGAAAAGCATTGCACCGCTACGCAGCTTCGTGGTCGAACCGATGCAGTACGGCCGTTTGTTCCTGCTTGGTGATGCTGCGCATATCGTGCCGCCGACAGGAGCCAAGGGACTGAACCTGGCCGCCAGCGATGTCGAGGTGCTCTATCGCATTCTGGCCGCGGTCTATGGCGAGGGCAGGGTGGAGCTGGCAGCGCGTTACTCCGAACTCTGCCTGCGCCGGGTGTGGAAGGCCGAACGCTTTTCCTGGTGGATGACATCGATGCTGCATCGCTTCCCGGAAACCGATGCCTTCAGTGCACGCATCACCCAGGCCGAGCTTGACTACACCGTCGACAGCGTCGCCGGACGCACCATGATTGCGGAAAACTACGTCGGCTTGCCGCGCGAACCGCTTTGGTAAATGCCTGATGTCGCGCCGCTGCGCTTGCCGCGTGCTGGCGTGGCGTTGGCGCCGATCATTTCGCGGATAAGCTCCAGCATCGACTGCTGGGTCAATGTGGTCGGGCGTTGAGCGCTGACCGCCAGCGACAGCTTGCTGCGCAGGCGCGGTTTAACGATGGGATGGGCGGTGAAGTGTTCTGCCATGCCTGAGGTGCCCACCGCGTTCATCGGCAGCACCGCGTTACCGCGGCCGCTGGCGACCAGATCCAGGATAGCGGCCACGCTGTCGATCTCCAGGGTGATCTGCGGATGCAGGTCGAGGTTGGCCAGTTCGGCTTCCACCAGCATGCGCATGGCGTTCGGGCGACTGGGGATCACCAGCGGCAACCCCGCCAGCTCGCGCAGGCTGATGGGCTTGGGCGCACCTTTGCCCTGCCGTGGGGCAACCAGGAACAGCTCTTCCTCGCGCAGTAGAACACTGTCTATTTCCGGGGTGGGGGCAGCGTTGTACAGCAGGGCGATGTCCAGACGTCCGGAAATCAGCGACTCCTGCATGGTCGCCGACAGCCCTTCGGTAATCGACAGCGAGGCCTGCGGCAGGCGCACGGAAAACGCATCTACCAATGACACGGTGAGCAGTTTCGACAGGCTCGGCGGCAGACCCAGCGCGACCCTTCCGGCCAGCGTCCCGCGCACGCGGCCCAACTCCTCGCGTGCGCGGTCGACCTGGTGCAGCACGCCGCGGCCCTGTTCCAGCATCACCTTGCCGGCCTCGGTAGTGGTGACCCCACGGCCGTTGCGCAGCAACAGGCTCTGTCCCAGCTCCAGTTCGAGCAGGCGGATCTGCCTGCTCAGCGCCGGCTGGGCAATGTCCAGCGCGATCGAGGCACGGGTGAAGCTGCCCAGTTCGGCGACCCTGATGAAGTATTCGATCTGCTTCAGATCCATGTTGCGCAGTCTAGTGGAAAAATAGATGGCTGATGATCGGATATAGCATTTTGCGATAACTGCTAGTGGCGATCCTGACTGTCGACCACGTCCTTGCTGGAGCAGACTCGAGCCCATGCAAACACCCATCCCGACGTTGTTCATGCGCGGCGGTACCTCACATGGTCCGTTCTTCCACGAGGCCGATCTGCCGCAGGATCTCGCTACCCGTGACCGTGTGCTGCTGGCAGTGATGGGTTCGCCGGACCCGCGCCAGATCGATGGCCTTGGCGGTGCGCATCCGTTGACCAGCAAGGTCGGCATTGTCCGTCGCAGCACCATCCCCAACGTCGATCTGGATTTCCTGTTCGCGCAACTGCAACCTGACCAGGACACGGTGGACACCACACCCAACTGCGGCAACATGCTGGCTGCGGTGGTGCCATTTGCACTCGAGTCGGGATTGACCCAGGCCCAGGCCGGCACCACCACCCTGCGGGTGCTGACCTTGAACACCGGCATGCAGTGCGACATCACCGTGCGCACGCCCGGTGGCGTACTCGAATACGAAGGCGAGGCCCGCATCGATGGCGTACCCGGCACCGCCGCGCCGATCACGATTGATTTCCTCGACACCGTCGGTTCGGTGTGCGCCAGCCTGTTGCCGACCGGGCAGGTCCGGGACCGGGTGCAGGTGCAGGGCGAGGGTTTCGAACCCTTCGCGATTGATGTCACCTGCATCGACAACGGCATGCCGCTGGTGATCCTGCGCGCCGAGGACCTGGGACGTACCGGTTATGAAAGCGCGGCCGAGCTCAATGCCGACACCGACCTCAAGCAGCGGCTCGAGGCCCTGCGCCTGGAGGTCTCATTGCTGATGGGTTTGGGCGATGTCCGCCACAAGAACTATCCAAAGATGACCCTGGTGGCCGCGCCGCGCGACGGCGGTGACATCAGTACCCGCAGCTTCATCCCGCATGTCTGCCATGACGCCATCGGTGTGTTGGCGGCGGTCACGGTGGGAACCGCCTGCGTGCTGCAGGGTTCGGTCGCCCATGCCATTGCCGGCAATGGCGAAGTGACGACCCGGACCGTGTCGGTCGAGCATCCCTCGGGGGAGTTCAGCGTTGAACTGGGCCTGGACCCGCATGATCCGCAAAAGGTGATCCGGGCAGGGTTATTGCGCACTGCGCGCTTGTTGATGCGTGGCGAGGCCATGGTGCCCGCCGCAGTCTGGAAAGGAAAAACAGCATGATCATTGATTGCCACGGCCACTACACCACCGCGCCCAAGGCACTGGAGCAATGGCGTATCCGCCAGATCGCCGGATTGACCGATCCATCGGCGGCGCCGAAGGTGTCCGAGCTGAAGATCAGCGATGACGAGCTGCATGAAACCATCATCAACAACCAGCTGAAGAAGATGCAGGAGCGCGGCAGCGACCTCACCATCTTCTCGCCCCGCGCCAGTTTCATGGCCCACCATATCGGTGATTTCCAGACCAGTGCGACCTGGGCGGCGATCTGCAACGAGCTCTGCTTCCGGGTGGCGCAGTTGTTCCCCGAGCATTTCATCGGCGCAGCCATGTTGCCGCAGTCGCCTGGGGTGGACCCGGCCAGTTGCGTTGCCGAACTTGAAAAGTGCATCCGCGAGTACGGGTTTGTCGGCATCAATCTGAATCCTGATCCTTCGGGCGGGCACTGGACTTCGCCGCCGTTGTCCGACCGCCACTGGTATCCGATCTATGAAAAGATGGTCGAGTACGACATCCCGGCCATGGTCCACGTCAGTACCAGCTGCAATGCCTGCTTCCACACCACCGGCGCGCATTACCTCAATGCCGATACCACCGCTTTCATGCAGTGCCTGACTTCGGATCTGTTCAAGGATTTCCCCACCCTCAAGTTCGTGATCCCACATGGCGGCGGTGCGGTGCCCTATCACTGGGGCCGGTTCCGCGGCTTGGCCCAGGAATTGAAGAAGCCCCTGCTGCAGGAACACTTGCTGAAAAACATTTTCTTCGACACGTGCGTCTATCACCAGCCGGGTATCGATCTGCTGACCAAAGTGATTCCGGTCGACAACATCCTGTTCGCCAGCGAGATGATCGGTGCGGTGCGCGGTATCGACCCGGAAACCGGCTTCTATTTCGACGATACCAAACGCTACATCGAAGCCTCGACCCAGCTCAGTGCCGCTGATCGCCAGCAGATCTACGAAGGTAACGTGCGTCGGGTATATCCGCGTCTGGATGCGGCGCTGAAACAGAAAGGAAAATGAGCATGAGCGAGTTGAACAACCTGGGCGTGGTCAAGCGCAATATCGTGCGCGCCGATCGGGCAGCAGTGGAGCGGTTGGCGCAGTTTGGTTCGGCCACAGTGCATGAGGCGATGGGCCGGGTCGGCCTGCTGTCGCCCTGCATCCGTCCGATCTACACCGGCGCCCGCGCCACCGGTACCGCCATCACCGTGCTGCTGCAACCGGGCGACAACTGGATGATGCACGTGGCTGCCGAGCAGATTCGCCCCGGCGACATCGTGATTGCGGCCTGCACGGCCGACAACCGCGATGGCTTCTTCGGCGACCTGTTGGCTACCTCATTCCGCGCCCAGGGCGCAGTCGGGCTGGTAATTGATGGCGGCGTGCGTGACGTGCGCGACCTTACTGAAATGCAGTTCCCGGTCTTCTCCAAGGCGATCAGCGCCAAGGGCACAATCAAGGCCACTCTGGGTTCGGTCAACATCCCGGTGGTCTGCGCGGGTGCGCTGGTGAATCCCGGCGACGTGGTGGTGGCTGACGACGATGGCGTGGTGGTGGTGCCCGCGGCGATCGCTGCGGAGGTGGCCGAGATCGCCGCCGCACGCGAAGCCAACGAAACCGACAAGCGCGCAAAGCTGGCCTCGGGCGTACTGGGGTTGGACATGTATGCCATGCGCGATTCGCTGGCCAAGGCTGGCCTGCGCTATATCGACTGAGCCATGCAGATCGCCGTCAATCGCTGGAAGATCGGCCTGGTCGGCTATGGCGAGGTTGGCCGCATCCTTGCCGAGGATCTGCGTGCGCAGGATCTGCAGGTTGCTGCCTATGACCTCAAGTTTGGCAGCGACGCCGGTATCGGTCTGCGGCAGCACGCACAGGCGCACGGCGTCACCGTCGCTGATTCGCACGCCGAGCTGGTTGCCCGCGTCGATCTTGTGGTCTCGGCGGTGACTGCCAGCCAAACCGTGGCGGTGGCCGAGGCTTGCGCGGCGGCGTTGTCGGCCGGCATCTGGTTCCTTGATTTCAATTCCGCTTCGCCCAAGGCCAAGCAGCGGGCTGCGGAAGTGGTAAATGGTGCAGGTGGGCGCTATGTCGAGGGCGCGGTGATGACTTCCGTTCCACCGTACCGGATACGGGTGCCACTGCTGCTGGGTGGCCGCCATGCCTTCGAATTTGCGCCGCAACTCAACGCGCTGGGCTTCAGCGCCAAGGTTGCCTCTGATCGCCTGGGCGTGGCTTCCGCCACCAAGATGTGCCGCAGCGTGATGGTCAAAGGTCTGGAGGCGATGGTGATCGAGAGCTTCACTACCGCCCGCGCTTATGGCGTGGAAGACCAGGTGCTGGCGTCGTTGCAGGAAACCTTGCCCGGAGTCGACTGGGAAGCGCAGGGCAGCTACTTCTTCCGGCGGGTGATCGAACATGGCCGCCGCCGCGCTGAGGAGTTACGCGAAGCGGCCAACACGGTGCGGGACGCAGGGCTCACACCGTGGTTGGCCAGCGGTACCGCCGAACGCCAGGACTGGGTTGCCGATCTCGCCGATAGTGGCGCGTTCGGCGCCAGAACCGATCCCGATTTTGCCCGCAATGATTGGCGCATCGAAGCCGACCGTCTGTTGGCGATGACCACAACTTAGGAACTTACCGATGACGCTTGAAAAATCCCCAGGCTGGCTGGATTGGTATCCACAACCGTCGAAGCCGCGTTTCGTGTTGCCGCCGGGCAGCGTGGACGCGCATTGCCATGTGTTCGGTCCGGGAGATCGTTTTCCCTATGCGCCGGAACGCAAATACACCCCGTGCGATGCCTCGAAGGAACAGCTGTTTGCCCTGCGCGACCACCTGGGTTTCGAGCGCAACGTAATCGTGCAGGCTACCTGCCATGGCACCGACAACCGTGCCCTGGTCGACGCGTTACAGGCTGCCAATGGCGCGGCGCGCGGCATCGCCACCGTCAAGCGCGACATAAGCGACAACGAACTGCAGCAATTGCACGCCGCCGGTGTGCGTGGCACCCGTTTCAACTTCGTCAAGCGACTGGTGGATTTCACCCCGAAGGAGGAGCTGCTCGAGATTGCCCACCGCATCGCCCCGCTGGGCTGGCACGTGGTGATCTACTTCG
>JBDTZK010000468.1:0-2551 GCA_040005195.1 Pseudoxanthomonas sp. | reverse complement strand
CGCCTCCGTGCAGAGCTGCCAGGAGTGCAGCAGCGATAGCAACTGCACCATGGGAAGTTACTGCGTCAAGGACTGGGGGCCGACTCCGCCGGACGGACTGTGCCAGCAGTGCAACGTCCCCGATCACTGCGGCGCCGACTGCATGGTCTGCGGGACGGCGGACCCGATTTGTACTGCGAGCGGCTGCGTGCAGTGCCTGGTCGACACGGACTGCCCGGCTGACAACCGCTGCGATCTTACGGCACACACCTGCCAGCCGGTGAGTCCGAACTGGCAATATCTGGGTGGCTGCAGCACGGTGGCGGGTCATGCCCAGGGGCCGGTGCCGCTCGGACTATTTGGTGCTGCGGGCGTCGGGCTGCTGGCGCTTTATCTGCTGCACCGTCGACGGCTGCTGCGCCGAGCGCCGGTACTCCTTGTGCTGGGACTGGTCGCTATGGGGCCCGGGCGCGCACGCGCCGACTTGTCCGCCAACACCCAGACCTTCCACCCCGCAATCGGCGCAGAGAATATCATCACCGTGGAAGGAAGTCGCACCGGCAAGCGACTGCGGCCCCTATTCAATGTCCTTCTGGAGTACTCGCACCGCACGCTGCGGCTGGTCGATGGCGACACCGGACTGCTCATTGCCAACACGGTTCCCGATGCCCTGACCGTACATCTGATGGCCGGAATGGGGTTTACCAGCTGGCTGGCGCTGGCGGTTGATCTGCCAGTGGTGGCCTACCAGGGGTTTGATCGCGCGACACCCATTCAGGATGTGCCCAATACGCCTTCCTCGTATGGCATCGGCGATCTGCGGCTGGTCGCCAAGTTCCGTATCGTCAACAACGAGCGCGGTGGCTTTGGTGTCGCGTTTGTCCCCCAAGTCACTTTTCCCGCGGGCGATCCGCTGCAGCTCCGCGGGGATGATGCCTACGGAATCGAGCCGCGGCTGGCGCTAGATTACCGGACCCCAGGCGGGGCGATTATTGCGCTGAACCTCGGCTTTCTTGGCCGCACCTCAAACCAAATCCTGCGCGGGATGGAAGTCGGGAGCCAGGTCCGCTACGGCATCGGTATGTACGTTCCCCTTCCTGAGTCCTTTGGCCTTCTGGGCGAGGTCGCCGGCGGCACCAGTGTGAACAACCTGCCCGATGGCAACATCTATTCCCCGCTCGAAGGACACGTTGGCGGTCGCTGGGTGCATAGCTCCGGAGTCAACGTAAACCTGGGGGCCGGGATGGGCTTTACCCAAGCGGTCGGCACGCCGCAGTTCCGCCTCTTCGCCGCCCTCGGCTACCTTCCCATCGGCGGCAAGAAAGCGATGATCGTAGCAGCGCTGAGCCCAGGCCGCGTACTGATCGAAAAATCGGGCAGCGGCATCGGCGTTGTGACCTCGACTCCTGAAGGCGTGGACTGCGGCCAGAACTGCAAAGCTGACTTCAAGTCGGGCGTCCAGGTAGTACTTAAGGCCCACCCCGACCCCACCTCTCACTTTACCGGCTGGGCGGGCCCGTGCAGTGGGACCGCGGACTGTGTCTTGACGGTCCGCGGCACGACGCGGGTGGGCGTCGAGTTCGCGCATAACGAGGAGCAGCGCAGTACCGTGACGATCGAGAAGTTCGGCGATGGCCAGGGTCTGGTGAGCTCGAATCTACCCGGCATCGCCTGCGGCGAGGTCTGCTCGGCGAGCTATCGCCTCGATCAGGAGCTGCGAATCACCGCAGTAGCCGAGAAGGGCTCGCGCTTCTCGGGGTGGGAAGGGCCCTGCAGCGGCTTTGAACCATGCACGCTGGTGGTCCGCAACGATCCCCGCCTCAAGGCCGGCTTCATCAAGAGCCAGGTCGTCATCACCGACACCAAGCTCGATCTGCAGGGCAACGTCATTCACTTCGAGACTGCGAAGTCGAACATCGACATCGACTCCTACCATCTGCTCGATGAGGTGGTGCTGATTCTGAAAGAGCGCTCCGCGATGAAGCTGCGCATCGAAGGTCATACGGACGCGGTTCCGTTTTACGCGCCCGGCGGTAATCGGCAGCTCTCCCGCGATCGCGCAGCATCGGTACTGCAGTATCTGGTCGGCCACGGCATCACCGGAGCGCGGCTGGGCAGTGAAGGCTATGGCGACACCTGCCCGGTATCCACCAATCAGACGCCGGACGGCCGCCAGGCGAACCGCCGCACCGAGTTCCTGCTCGTCGATGCGGTAACCGGGAAGTTCGAGTCTACGCCATGCGTCGCTTATACCCCGGCACCCAAGGCCGGGCCGCGCAAGGCCGCGACGGCGCAGAAGTCGGCCAAGCCAGCCGGAGAGCGGACCCCGCCCGCCGCCAAGCTACCGAAAAAATAAACTCGCCGCTCGGGACAGCGGACAATCAAGTACGCTGCAAAGAAGAGCACCACGGAGACTCCTGCACCATGCTCTACGATTTCCTGACCGTGAACCGGGACGAAATAATCGCTCGCACCCAGCTGCAGGCGGAAACGAGACTGGCCCCACGGCCCAGTGAGACGGCGCTGAAAAATGGCATTCCGCTGTTCCTGACCCAGCTCGTTGCGGCACTGA
>JBDTZK010000057.1:0-8525 GCA_040005195.1 Pseudoxanthomonas sp. | reverse complement strand
CAAACCGCACAGACGTAGCCGGTCTGGCGGGCAAACGCGGGAATCGCATGGGCGGAGTTGCTGGCGAGCAGCAGCAGTATCGCGAGGCCGTACCACCGGTGCACGTGCTTGAGTCGGCAAACCACAGGTTGGTTCAGGAAAGCCAACATGAGATCTCCTTGTCTTGATGAGATGCGGCAGTAAATGAAGAGGGCACGGTGCGCCGTTGCAGCACCACGATTTTTTCAGCGCGCGCCAGCGTGGTTTCTTCGGCCGGCTGATGGTGGCTGGTCCGCCTGATCTGCGCACCAGGCGCGAAGGCACCCTCGTCCGCCTCCGCTGGCGGACTTTTCTCCGCCATTTCCGAGATGCTCTTGTACGTGGCCGTCATCCGTCGGTTCCCGATGCATTCCCGTGACCTGCTTCGCGCCTGGCGAGATTCGTGCGCAGGCTGAGAGAGGTTTGGTGCGGGTAAGTGCCGGCCGGGTCGTGAAAGGTTGCATCGGGACCCGAAGTGTTCCCGGCACGATGCCACCCAGTTCCGTTCTGGTGTTCCCCGGTCTTTGACGCAACCTTTCGCCAGTGCGGTGGCACTCAACCATGTACGTCGTCATCCAATGACTTACAGCCTGGCCTGAAACATGGAAATCGAGCGCATCCAGTTGCACAAGCATGGCGACAACCGCGGCATGCTCATCGCGCTGGAACAGGACGGCAACGTACCCTTCGCGATCCGGCGCGTGTACTACATTTTCGCCACAAAGAACGATGTGCATCGTGGCCGGCACGCGCACCGTCATCTCAATCAACTGGCAGTGGCGGTGCGTGGCTCGGTCACCTTTCTGCTGGATGACGGCAGCGGTGCGGTGGAGGTCGTGCTCGACGATCCCTCACAGGGACTGCTCATGGGCAGCATGGTGTGGCGCGAGCTTTACGATTTCAGCGACGACTGCGTCCTGATGGTGCTGGCCGACCATCTGTACGACCCGGATGACTACATCACCGACTACGCCGATTTCCTGCGCGAGATCAGTGGCGCCACGCAGCTGGAGGGCATGGCAGCATGTCAAGGCCGCTAGTCCTTGTCGGCGCGGGCGAGTTCGCGCAGATCGCCTGCGAATACTTCGCGCACGACAGCGACTACGACGTGGTCGCCTTCAGCGTCGAACGCGAGTACCTCGTGCAGCCGATGCTGGCTGGTCGTCCGGTGGTGGCCTGCGAGACGCTGGTGGCGGACTATCCGCCGGTCGATGTCGACGTGTTCGTCGCGGTTCCGGCCAGCCAGCTCAACCGCCTGCGCACCCGCCTCTACCAGGACGCGAAGCGGAAAGGCTATCGGTTTGCCACCTACATCAGTTCGCGGGCATTCGTCTGGCGCAATGCCGAAGTGGGCGAGAACAGCTTCATCTTCGAAGGCAACGTCATCCAGCCCTTCGTCCGCATCGGCAACAACTGCATCCTCTGGAGCGGCAATCACGTCGGCCATCGCACAGTTGTGCACGACAACGTGTTCGTCGCTTCGCACGCGGTCATTTCCGGTTATTGCGAAATCGGCGAGAACAGCTTCGTCGGTGTGAACGCTACCTTCAACGATCACGTCAAGGTTGCGCCCGACAATGTGATCGGCGCCGGCGCACTCGTCACGCGCGACACCGAACCGGGCCGGATCTACGTCGGTTCGCCCGCGCGCGCCGTGCCCGACAAGTCCAGCTTCGACGTGAAGCTTTGAATGCGCATGTCCGAGTGGGCCAAAAGGGGGCTGGTGTTCGAAACCGCGCGGCATGGCGTCGGTGGCTGGATGTGTCATTCCGCGCTCACGCCGACCCCGTATCGCCTCGACGATGAGCTCATCCGCGTCTACGCCGGATTCCGCGACACCGACGGCGTCAGCCGTATCGGTTACGTCGACGTGCGGGCTGACAATCCTGGATGCATCGTACGTGTCAGTTCCGAGCCCGCGCTCGACATCGGTCGCGACGGCTGCTTCGACGATCATGGTGTGATCCTGGGCGATGTCGTCGATGCGCCGGGTGGCCTGCACCTGTTCTATGTCGGCTTTCAGCGCGTGGCCAAGGCCAAGTTCCTGGCCTTCACCGGGTTGGCTGTCTCGACCGATGGTGGCGAGCATTTCACACGCACGCAGGAGACCCCGATCCTGGATCGCGCACCCGGCCGCAGCACCATCGGCGCCGTGCATTCGGTCATCCTCGAGGACGGTCGCTGGCGCATCTGGTATGCCGCCGGGGACGACTGGGAAACCATCGGCGGCCGGGCGTTTCCGCGCTACCACATCCGTCAGGTGGAGACCTGCGATCCCGGCGCGATCCCGCGCGACGACCATGTCTGCCTGCAGCCTCGCGGCAGCGAGTACCGGATCGGCCGGCCGCGCGTATACCGGTTCGGCGGCCGCTATCTCATGTACTTCACGCGCGGCAATGTCGGTGGCGAATACTTTCCGGGTGTTGCATGGAGTGACGATGGCATCCGCTGGGAACGCCATGACGAGACGCTGGGCATCGCGCTGTCCGACAGCGGCTGGGATTCGCGGGTGATCTGCTATCCCGCGCTGATCCGTCATCGCGACAGGCTGCTGATGTTCTACAACGGCAACGACATGGGCGTGGATGGATTCGGCGTCGCGGAGATCGGCAGTGCCCACTTCGACGGGGGCGCGGATGTTCACGGTTAGACCCTACGTTCCGGCCGATGCAAACGCCTGGGATGCGCTGATCGGGCGCTCGCGCAACGGCAACCTGCTGCATCGGCGCGGCTACATGGACTACCACGCCGACCGTTTCGTCGACCGGTCGCTGATGGTCGAGCGCCATGGCGAAGCCGTGGCGGTTTTCCCCGCCACGCTCCAGGACCGGCAGGTGACAAGTCACGCAGGCCTGACCTATGCCGGGCTCATCACCACGCATGCCCTGCGCGCCGAATCGACGCTGGGCGTGTTCGAGCAGATCGGCGAACACTATCGCGCGCTGGATGTGGCAAGCCTCGTCTACAAGGCGGTGCCGCATGTGTTTCATGCCTACCCCGCCGAGGAAGACCTGTATGCCCTGCATCGCCTCGGCGCACGACTGAAGCGCCGCGATCTGTCGTCGGTCATTGCGTTGCGCGAAACGTTTCATTTCACCCAGGGGCGCAGGCATTCCATCGAGCGAGCCAGGAAGGCAGGCATCCGGGTAGGTACCTGCAGCGGGCTCGATGCATTTCATGCGCTGCTTTGCGCAAGCTTGCGCAAGCACGACACCGCGCCCACCCACACCCTGCCGGAACTGTGCCTGCTGCAAGCGCGCTTTCCACAGCACATCGTGCTGCACGAGGCGCGTATCGGGGACAGCCTGCTGGCAGGCGTGCTGGTCTACGATTTCGGCCGGGTCGTGCATACCCAGTACATGGCCGTATCGGAGGAGGGGCGTCGCCTGGATGCGCTCAGTCTGCTGCTGGCGGAACTCATCGGCAGCATCTACACAGACAGGATCCATTTCACCTTCGGCATCTCGACCGAACGGGACGGGCAGGTACTCAATGGTGGCCTGGTCGCGCAAAAAGAATATTTTGGCGCGCGCGCCGTCGTGCATGATTTCTACGAATGGCAGCTCTGATGAACGCTCTGCCGGATGTCCCGTTCCTCAGCCTCAGGGAGGTCAATGCACGTCATGCCGATGAGCTGAAGGCGGCGGCAGCACGGGTGATCGATTCGGGCTGGTACGTGCTGGGTGACGAAGTTGCGGCATTCGAACGCGAGTTCGCGACCTATTGCGGTGCGCGTCATGCGGTGGGCGTGGGCAATGGACTGGACGCGCTGTCGCTGATCCTGCGCGGCTATCGGGAGCTCGGCGCGCTGGCCGAAGGCGACGAGGTCATCGTGCCCGGCAATACCTTCATTGCCAGCTTTCTGGCGATCACCGAAAACCGGCTGGTGCCGGTTCCGGTGGAACCCGATGCGGCGAGTTTCAACCTGGATCCGGCTTGCGTGGAAGCGGCTGTCGGACCACGCACGCGCGCGATCATGGCAGTCCATCTGTACGGTCGGCTGGCCGACATGCCTGCGCTGGCCGTGCTGGCCCGACGGCACAAACTGTTGCTGATCGAGGATGCGGCGCAGGCACATGGCGCGGCGATCGACGGGCGCAAGGCGGGTGCGTTCGGCAATGCGGCGGCTTTCAGCTTTTTCCCCACCAAGAACCTGGGTGCACTGGGCGATGCCGGCGCAGTGCTGACCGACGACAGCGCACTGGCGGCGCGGATCGCGGCGCTGCGCAACTACGGTTCCGAGCTGAAGTATCGCCATATCTTCCGGGGCGTCAATTCGCGGCTCGACGAGATGCAGGCGGCCATGTTGCGGGTGAAACTGAAGTATCTCGACGAGGACATCGCCTGGCGTCGGCGCGTGGCGCGTCGCTATCGTGAAGGCATCCGACATGTGGACGTCCGTTTGCCGGAAGTGGCGCAGGAGGAGCAGCACGCCTGGCACCTGTTCGTGGTCCGCTGCACGCATCGCGAGGCGTTGCAGCGACACTTGCTGGCGCGCGGCATCCAGAGTCAAGTTCATTACCCGGTAGCGCCTCACCAGCAGCCGGCGTACGCCAACTTGGGTGGCGAGCATCTGCCACTGACCGAGCGGTTGCACGATGAAGTGCTGAGCCTTCCGATCGGACCGACGCTGCACGACGATGCGGCAGACCGGGTGATCGAAGCCTGCAACAGGTTCGAAAGTCCGGCATGAATATCGTCCGCACCGGTTTCTACACCAGCCTCGCGACCGCTGCGCGGCTGCTCGCCGGGCTGGTGGCGATCAAGCTGGTGGCGTGGTTTGCCGGCCCCGAAGGCGTGGGCAAGCTCGGCCAGTTCATGAGCCTGATGTCGCTGCTGGCGGTGCTCGCCGGCGGCGGCATCAGCGCCGCCATCGTCAAATACGTGGCCGAGTATCGCGACGACCCGCAACGGCTGTCGCGACTGCTTTCCGCCGCGCTCGGGTATGCGTTCTGCACGTCGTGCGTGATGGGCTGTGCGGTCTTGCTGCTCAGTCCGCAGATCGCCGTCTGGCTGCTGGGCGATCGGCAGGACGCGGGCCTGATCCGCGTTCTTGCCGTCGCGCAGCTCGGCATTGCGCTGGTCAACTACCTCCTCGCGGTGATCAACGGCTTCATGGACGTGCGCCGACTGGCTTTCATCCAGGTCACCGGTTCGGTGGTCGGCATCGCGGTGATGGTCTGGCTGTCGCAGTGGCTGCATCTGTACGGCGCGCTGCTGGCGCTGATCGTCAGCCAGGTGTTGTGGCTCGCCGTGGGCCTGCCGGCCTGGTGGCGAAGCTCGTACTTCCGACGCAGCATGCTGCGGATGCGGTTCGATCGCGAAATGAGCTTGCGCCTCGCGGCATTTTCGGTGATGACCCTCAGCTCCGCGCTGCTGCCACCGCTGGTCAATATCGCCGTACGCGATCATCTTGCGTTGCAGTTCGGCTGGGAACAGGTCGGTTACTGGCAGGCGGTGAGCAAGGTGTCGGATGCATACCTTCTTTTTTTCATCACCGCCATCAACATCCACTACCTGCCCAAGCTGGCGTCCACCCACGATCGCGCGGCACTGGTGCACGAGCTGCGCCAGGCGTACCGATACATCCTGCCCGTGGTCGTCGTGCTGGCCGCGGCGGTTTATGCATGCCGAAGCTGGGTGACGCGCTTGCTGTTCACCGCGGACTTCTCTGCCGCCAACCCTTTGTATGGCCCGCAGCTTGCGGGCGATGTGATCAAGATCGCCTCCTTCATCCTGTCCTACCTGATGCTGGCCAAGGCGATGACGCGGCTGTTCGTGATTTCGGAATGTGTGTTCGCAGCCAGTTACCTGGGACTGGTCTACGCGTTCACTCCGCATTTCGGCCTGGCCGGCGCGATGTATGCGTTCGCGGTCAACTATCTGCTGTATCTCGCCTTCAATCTGCTGGTTGCCCGACGCTATCTGGGGGAGCTGTGACCATGGTCGGCGAGGTATCGACGGATGCGGCGGTGCTGCCTCTGGTTTCCATACTGATCCCTGCATTCAACCACGAGTGTTTCGTCCAGCGCTGTCTGGACAGCGTGCTGGAGGATCCGTATCCGGCCAAGGAACTCGTCATCATCGATGACGGATCGACTGACAGCACTGCCGAACGAATCTCCGACTGGGTGGCAACGCATTGCATGGAGCTTCCGATCGAGTATGTGCGCCGCGAGAACCACGGCATCGCCGCGACCTTGAACGAACTGGCAGCGCGGGCAAGCGGAGAATTCCTGCGCCTTGGCGCGAGCGACGACTATCTGTTGCCCGGTGGCCTGGATGCCCAGGTGCGCTACCTGCTCGCGCATCCGGACAAGGGTGCGGTGATCGGCGATTCGGTCGTGGTCGATCGGGACGGCAGAAAAATACACGACAGCGGCATGTGCGATCTTCACGGTGCCGACAAGAGTCTGTACCGCTCCGATGAGGGAATCCGCCGTGCCGTGATCACTCAGTGGGCGGTCGGCGGGCCAGTCGCGTTGATCAGGAAATGCGCGCTTGAAACAGTGACGCTGTGGACCGAAGGCCTGCGCATCGATGACTGGGATCTTTTCCTGCGTCTGGCGGCCGGCAATGCACTCGGCTTCATCGACGTCAGCGTCTGTGCGTATCGTCTTCATGGCGACAACCTGAGCAAGACGCGGCATACCGCGACCCGCGTCATCAACCTGCTCGAATCCAGGCAGGTCGCGCTGCGCAGGTCGTGCCTGTTCGACGAGCCGTACCGGACCTTGCTCGCAGCGCAGTCGCACTACATCGGAGCCAAGATTTCGTTCCTGCAGCGCCAACTGTGGCCGCTGGCGTTCCACATGACCGCCTACCTGGCGCTGACGGTTCTGTCGAAGATCCGGCCATCGACCGCAAGCCCCCGCGCGGAGGCGACATGAAGCGGCTGCTGTGTCTTCCGTCGACGTATCTCGGTTTGCCGATGTTGATCGCCTGCGGTTTGACCCTGCTCACTTACGATCTTTCCATCGAGTATCTGCAAGGCCTGCTCCTGCTGACCGTGATGGCGGCGGCGATCATCCTGTTCGACGTGCAGGCCGGCATCAGGATTCCAGCGGCCGTGCGATTTCGTTCGCGCCACTACGCGGGGACCCGCGATTCGTTCGTCGCGCTGGTGTTTGCCGGGCTGATCGTTCTTTTCTGTCTGCTGGATCTGGCGCTGTTTCCGATTCCGTTGCTCGACAAGCCTTCGTCCTATGCGTCGATGGATGGCGGCCGCGAACACCTGCGGCACATTTCCGACATGTGCTGGGTGCTTCCCCCGATCGGTCTGCTCTGCGCCAGGAGCAAGTGGTGGCGCAATCTGCTGATCACCGTCGGTTTCGTGTTTCCGGTGCTGGTGATCGACCGCAACCGGCTCTTCGCCACGGTGTTTTCGTTTGCGCTGGTCATCGTGTTGCGCAGGGACGAGGCGAGGCGCTTGCCATGGAAGGCGGTCAGTTTGCTGGCGTTCGGCGGTGTGAGCGTCTTCTCGATCCTGGGCATGCTGCGATCGGGTCCGCTGGACCACGTTACCTTGCCTTTCAGCGCCACGTATCTTGCGGCTCCTCAAGGGATCAAGTGGCTGCTTCTGTATGGCAGTGCGGGGCCGTACAACTTCAGCGCGATGCTGGCCAAGCATTACAGCAACGCCAGCTTTCTCATTCATCAGGTGGTCCCCTTCAGCGGCTCGGTCGCCACGGCCGGTACGGACATCCCGCTGGATGCGCCGAACATCAACGTGGGTACGGAGTTCTTTCCGTTTCTGCTGGCGCTGGGCGCGGCTGGCGCGGTGGTGGCGATGATCGTGTTGTACGCCTGGCTGTTGTGGAGCGTGCAGCGGCTTCGCCGGACCGTCCCGCTGTTTTCCTTCCTGATCTTCCTGCGCGTTGCCTACGTCTGTGTGATGTCGCCTTTCGCGCCACAGGCGTTCACGTGGACCAACGTGGGCTTCATCGGGATCTGTCTTTTCTTGCAGGTGTTCTCGGCGTGGCTGCCGCGCAGAGCCTTGCGCGAGCCTCCGGACCGGACGCGGAATGAGTCCGCGATCGTCGTGCCAGCGATGCCTTCACCCTCCATCCATTGAGTCCGAAAATCATGGAACAAGACGAAATCTATCTGATCGACCTGTGGCGGATCTTTTCCCGCGAATGGAAATGGTTCGTGGCCGTGCTGATCATGACCCTGGTCCTTACCTATGCGTTTGCGCATTTGGTCCGGCGTCAGTGGGAAGCGACCGCGTGGATACAGATCGCGCAGGTCGGGCAGGTGCCGTCAGGGCAGGATCCAAAGGTCGAACCTCTGCTGCGCGTGATCGAGCGACTGCAACTGGTGCCGTTCGAGAACGAGATCCTGAAAAGTATCGGCCATGCGTCCGATTCGCCCGAGGCCAGACTCTATCGCAACAGCCTGAAACTGGAGCCGATGCCTTATGCGGGCCCGCTGATCCGCCTGAGCGTGCGGGGTTATTCGCAGCAGCAGGCCATCCAGTTCGCCACGGCGACGGTCATTCGGCTGCA
>JBDTZK010000056.1:0-8554 GCA_040005195.1 Pseudoxanthomonas sp. | reverse complement strand
CCTGGGCCACACCCGCGAACGGATTCGCACCCACTGCACCGTTGCCATCGAACCGTGGCCCGCGTTTGTTTTCTCGCGGATCGCGGAACTACGCCGCCGCAGGACGCACGCGGCCTTGGCCCGGTGCAGGCACAACGCCCGCGCACCTGGCCCGCAACAAGGTGGATTGCCATGCTGCTGGACGACCGAACCATAGAAGACATGCTGGATTGCGCTGGCCAAGCGTCGGAGGCGTCGCGCTGGCGCAGCGCGGAGGTGCACGAAGGGTGGCGCGAACCGCTGCTGGCTGGCCATGGCTTCCGCCATCAGTACGACGAATCGGTGGGTGATGGCGGCTGGGTGTTCCACCAGCTCAACGACGCGCTGTCCATGGCGGTGGTGGATTTCCGCGCCGCCCACCACCTCTCGCGCCTGCATCGCCACGACGACCACCTGGTGTTCTGCGCCTGGATCGAGGGACGCGGCACTATCCGCACCGATAGCAACCCGCTGGTCCATGCAGGCATGCCCGACCCTGGCCATGCCGAGGAAGAGCTGGCGCATGGCTTCTGCACGTTCTATGGCCTGCCCAGCGGCGAAGCCGTGCGCACTGTGTATGAGCCCAACCGACCTTTGCGCTGGGTGACCATCTTCCTGCGTCGCGACCGCATCAAGGATGTGTTGGGCCTGGATGCCGAGGCTCTGCCCCCGATCTTCCGCGACTACATCCTGCACCGCACCCCGACCGGACTGCACCACGTGCCGCTGGGCAACGTGTCCAGCGTCGCGGCTACCCAGGCCTTCGAGTGTCCGTATCGAGGCGAGCTGCGGCGCCTTTACCTGATCGCCAAGGCCATCGAGATCGTCTGCGCGGTGATCCAGGTCTACACCGACCCCGGTGACAACGACGGTCAGGTGCTGCGACGTACCGATATCGAAAAAATCAATCTGGCCAAGCAGGTGATCGAAGAAAACCTGGAGGAGCCGCTCAGCGTGTCAGAACTGGCGGCCGTCGTGGGAATGACCGTCAAGAAGTTGCAGTACGGTTTCCAGGTGCTTTATCGCGGCAGCGTGGGTCAGGTCTACAAACAGGTCCGGTTGACCCGTGCCATGGTGCTGGTGAGCAACAGCGACAAACCCATGATCGACATCGCCATCGAATGCGGGTACGAATGCCCGGGTAGTTTCACCCGCGCGTTCAAACTTGCGTTTGGGTCCTGCCCCTCTTCAATGCGGACCACGGCGATGCGCGGCGTATTGGCCGAACTGCCGCGCGAACACGACCGCGCCGCAATGGTGAACTAGCTTCCTGCACCGCTGCCTTATCGCCAACAAGGATTCGCATGAGTTCCAAGCTAACGATCACCACCGTCGCCGCATTGTTGCTTTGTGGTTTTGCCCATGCAAATGCCACTTCTCTGCCGGTTCCGGACGGAAACCATGCAGTGGGCGTAGTGCGGGCGGAGTTCGTCGATGATTCCCGCAAGCTGGACGCGGCAGATCCGGCCAGCGGGCCCCGCAGGATTCCCGCAGTCGTGTGGTATCCGGCCAAGGGGAAGCCGTCGAAGGAAGCTGCTGCCTACCTTCCCGAAGAGATTGCGGCGACCACGCTGCCGGCCTTGGCCCGCAACTTCGGCTATGCCGCGGAAGACGTGGCGCCGGTCGGCACGGCGCGCGTGCAGGTCCGCGCCGGGGCGCCGGAGGCACGCAGTCGCAGCGGTTTCCCGGTAGTGGTCTTCAGCCATGGACTATTCCTGTACCCGGAACAGAACACGGCGCTGGCCACGCACCTGGCCAGCCACGGCTACATCGTCATCTCCATCGCGCATCCGGGCGATTCCACCGACGTGCGCCTTCAGAATGGACGCCTGGTACCTACGCTGTTGACCAGCGAGGGCGACGATCCGCGCTTCGCCGAAAGCTTCAAGGCCATCGCCGCTGGGGCAGATGCGGCCTCCATCCGCAAAGCATTGCAGGTGTACCGTGAAGCGACAGGTTCCACGCGCCTGGGGCGCTCACTGGTGCAATGGCGCGAAGACACGATGGCGGTGGCGCGTGCAATCACCAACCACGCGGAGCCGCAATCGTTGCATCGCGCACTCGCTGGTGCCGACCGTGGCCGCCTCGCATTCGCCGGCATGTCGTTTGGTGGCGCTACGGCAGCGACCACGTGCAAACGCGTGGACGCGTGCCGCGCTGCAGTGAATCTGGACGGACAGAATTTCGACCCCGACCTGTTCGACCAGTCGGTCGAACGGCCGTTGCTGCTGCTGCTCAGTGACTGGCCGCGCTACGGACTGCTGGCAGGGCAGCCACGCGACGTCGATTTCTCGCCCAACGACCTGGCTTACGAGCGCTGGTCGGGCGCAGGCGCAGACAGCGACGTGCTGCGCGTGCGCCTGCAGGGCATCCGGCACCTGGGCTTCACCGACCTGGTCGCTCTGCTGGAAGGCCCCAAGCGCGACGAGCGCGTGGGTGATATCGCGGGCGACCAGGCACTGACCGCGCTCAACGACCTGACACTGGCCTTCCTGGACGTGCATCTTCGCGATGGCGATGCGTCGCGCATCGCGTCAGCGATCAAGGGCCACCCCGTATTGCAAAGTCACGTACCCACGCGTCTGCAGGAGTGGATGCGCGACGACGCGAAGACAGACTGACGCGAGCATTCGCGACTCGGCGCAACGACGGTGACCGTTGAGGATCAGCAGAGGCATTGCGGAGATTGACGGCAAGACGATGCGACCTTGTGCGAGCCGATTCGGCATGCAAGCCAGACTGGCCTCTCCACGAACCTGTTTCGGCACGAACGTCGTGCGCACGATCCTCCACGCGTCCTTGCGCTTGACCCGCATGGCCGCGATGGTCAGTAGCAGCTTGGCCTGGCCGGGGTTTTGCGAATTTTTCCTGCGGCAGCGATGCCGCTAACACCCGCGGCGGCAGGGAATCGAAGACAACTATCGCGCTGTCTACGTTCCACACCTGCATCTGCACGTTGCGCAGCTCGAATTCGTAGCGCAGGCCTGGAAAACCCGTAGCGAACTGGCTCTATTCCGACTGTTGGCGTTGTATGCCCTTGTCGTTGTCGCCGATGGTCCTTCCACCCGGATAGACCGTGTTTCGCGCATTGACCATCAGCGCGCCTTGCGCGATCAGGTCGCCGTTCTTTTCGTCATGCATGTACTGGTTGATCACCGACAGGACCGCTTCGCGGTCGCCAGCGTGCGCCCAACCGATGGTGGAGGCGCAGGGCGCAGAGGAAAAAGAAGCCTTTCGCCTCCTGCGCCACTCCAGATTCTTTGCCGTCTCAGAACCGCCAGTTCAGGCTCAGCGCGTACTGGCGCGGTGGGCCGTAGTAGCTGACCGAATAAAGACTCTGGATGTACTTCTTGTCGGTGAAGTTGCTGACGTTGGCGCGCAGGGTGACGTCGGGCGTGATGTCCCAGGCCACGAAGGCGTTGAGCAGCGTGTAGCTGTTCTGCCGCACCGGAGCAGAGGCGACGTAGTCCTCGAAATTGGAGACTTCACTCTGCCAGCGGCCACCGGCACCGAATGACAATGCGGGGAAGCTTGCCAAGCGCGTGCTGAGCAGCAGGTTGGCGGTATTGCGCGGCACCCAGCGATAGGTGTCGCTGCCGTCTTCGCCGTCCATTTTCAAGTGCGTGTAGCCGAACAGCAGGCTGGTATTGTCGCTGAGCTTGCCGGTCGCCTCGAATTCCAAACCCTTCGAGTCGATATCGACGGGCCTGGAGTAGCCGTAAGCGTAACCGTCCAGAAAGCGCGTACCGACATAGGTGGCGAGCCCGTCCTGCTTGGCACTGAACCAGGCCAGCGTGGTCAGCAGGCGCTGGTCCAGCCATTCGGCCTTGACGCCAATTTCGTAGTTGGTGCCCTTGCTGGGGTCGATGTAGGCGCGGTCGTAGTCGACCGCATCCTGCGGCTGGTAGATGTACGAGTAATTGGCATAACCGGTGATGCGATCAGTGAAATCGAAGGTCACGCCGGCGTAGGGTGCGAAGTTGCGGTCGGTGATATCGGAAGTCGCAAGGGTGTTGTCGACGCTATCTCGCTGGTACTCGGCCCAGTTGAAGCCGAGGATGGTCTTGAAGCGATCGGTGAATGCCAACCGGGTTGCGCCGAAGACGCGGGTCAGACGCTGGTTCAAGGTCGTGTAAACGGCACGGTCGCCCCAGACCGGTTCGGCGATGGCGTCGCCCGTATAGGGAAATCCGGGAAGCGCGCCGAACTGCGGGCCCGTGGTATCAGTCGGGTTGTACCAATCGGTGCCTTCGCTGCGAGCCGTGCTCACGCCGAACATGGCTTCCTGATCGCGCCCGAAAAGTTCGAAGTGGCCGTTGAGGGTCACGTCGCCGATATGCGCCGTGGTCTCGTACGGGCTCTTGTAGGCCCAGCCGTACAGGCCCTCGCCGGTCGCCGGATCCATGCCGAACAGCGAGTAGCCCATGAACAACTGCGATTCATGATCGTAGACGCGGTAGTTGTAAGAGGCTTTCGCCTGCCAGTTGTCGCTGAGCCGATGCGTGTATTCGACGAACCCCGCGTGGGTAGTCGAGTTCCAGTAGGTCCAGTCCTGCGTGGTCGAGGCGCTGTGTTCCCACTCCAACTGATTGCCGTTGGTGTCGATGAAGCTCAGCGCGCCCCACATGTTGCCGCTGGTGTCAGCCTTCTGCCACGAGTAACCGAATGCCAGGGTGCCGTTCTCACCCACCTGGCCATCGACCACGCCGTAAAGATAAGTGCGGTCGCTCTCGAAGTCGCGCAGGTAGGAATCGCTTTCCTCACGCGCAAGGACGACGCGGGCGGCCCACGTGCCATCTTCGTTGAAGGGCGTGGAATAGTCCGCTTCAACCCGGCGACGGTTATCAGAACCGAAGGTGATGCCGACCTGGCCCTGGGCCTCGTTGGTCGGACGCTTGCGCACGTAGTTGATGGTGCCGGCCGCATTGCCCACGCCGGTCAGCAGACCGTTCGCGCCCCGGATCACTTCCAGCTTCTCGAAGCCGAAGGAATCCATCGCATTGGTCACCACGCCCCAGCCGTTGGGCAAGCCCACGCCGTCAATCTGGGTGTTCTTGATCTCGAAGCCGCGTGACAGATACTGGGTCTGGTTGGTCGATGTCTGCTCGACCTGGATGCCGGTCGCCAGGCGCAGCGCGTCGTCCAAACTGTCGGCGCCGAACTGCTCCATCTGCTCTTGGGAAACCACGCTGATCGACTGCGGGGTTTCCTTGACGTCCAGATCCAGATTGGTGGCGCCGTTGCTCACGCGGCTGGCGCGCTGGCCGACCACCAGTACACGATCCAGGTCTGTGGCGGTCTGTGCGTCGGTGTTCTCGGCGGTCTGCGCCTGTACCTGGAGGGCGGCCAACAGGCCGATAGTCAGCAGGGAGAGGGAGGGCAAACCAGCGGCGCGTTGGGGAACTCGTGTCATGTGGATTCCTGGCGGACTATCGGACGAGGCGGGAGTGTTTGGGCGGGGCTGCGGCAAGGCGACTTGTAGTTGGTCAGCGTGTGTCATCCCGGACGTGCTGCTCCATCGATTGCTTGTGACAACTTCATGACGCCTGTTCCCCTGTGTTGAACTTGACGCAGTGCGCCACTGCCTGCTTGGCGGAACTGTGCAAGCGCTTAGCCATTCGATGCAGCCGCGGTAGCGGCTTCGCGCGCGGCGATGTCAGTGCGTACATGACGGGCGGCCATGAAGAAACCGAACACCGATACCAGCGACCCTGATGTGGCGGCAAGCAGCGCGTAACGCAGTGAGTCCTCACCCAGCGCCGGTTTCCACAGGTCGCTTGCCAGACCCACGAACTGTGGCCCCAGCCCCAGGCCCACTATGTTGTCGATCAGGATCAGCATGGCCACCGCAGTGGCGCGGCTGCGCACCGGCACCAGGCGCTGGATGATGGTGATGGTGGGGCCAATGAATGCTGCGGTGAGCGACAGCGGCACGATCGCCGCAGCCAGTGCGATGCCCAGATCGCCGGCCAGGAAGCACACCGGCGCCAGCGGTAGCGGCAGAAGTGCGGCGATTGCCGGCACGTACGAATACCAGCGCGCGTCGCGACGCCCCAGGCGATCAGCCAGGTAGCCAGCCCCGTAGGTAGCCAAGCCACCGCACACGCCCATGATCACCGCCATCACCAGGCCTATCTGGCTGGTGGACAGCTCATGGCTGCGCGACAGGAACAACGGGAAGAAGCTGCCCAGCGCATAGGAAGTGAAGCAGGTGGTGCAGGCACCCAGCGCGGTGTAACGAAAGGCGCGGCTGCGCCACAGCTGCCGCACCACCTCACCGAACGCCGGCGTGGGGTCCTCGCTCACCACCGCATCACTGGCTCCGCGTTGCGGGTCGCGCACGGTCGCCAACAGCAACACCGTCAACACCAGGCCCGGGATACCAGCAGCCATGAAGGTCGCGCGCCAGCCCCAGGTCTGCGCGATCACCCCACCCACCGCAAAGGCGACCAGCACGCCCAGGTTGGCACCAGTCGCGTAGACGGCCTGTGCGCGTCCACGACGTTCGGGCGGATAGAGGTCGGTGATGATGGTCTGCGACGCTGGGCCCGTGCCCGCCTCACCCACGCCGGTGAGGATGCGCGCGATGACGAGTTGCCAGAACTGCGCCACGAGCCCGCACGCGATTGTCATGGCCGAGAACAGCGCCAGCGATACGGCGATCAACTTGCGACGATTGACGCGGTCGGCCAACAGCGCCAGCGGCAGGCCCATGGTGGCGTAGAAAAAAGCGAAGGTCGGCCCGACCAGCAGGCCCAGGTAGGTGTCGGACAGATTGAATTCCGCCTTCACCTGCGGCAGCAGGATCGAAAGCACCTGCCGGTCGATGAAGTTGACCAGGTAGATCGCCGTGAGAATGCCCAACACCCAGTTGCGGCTGCCGATGAACCGTTCCTTTGCTGCCGCAGGTGCTGCGCTCACTGGCAGGACTCGTCGACCAGTCGGTCCATGAAAGCCTCGCCTGCCGCCAGCTGCGACAGCTCCAGGAATTCATCGGGCTGGTGCGCCTGTGCGATCCAACCGGGTCCGCAGATCACGGTGGGGAGACCTACGCGCTCGAACAAGCCGGCTTCGGACACGTACGACGCGACGTCAAGGTCGCTGCCGTCAGTCAGCCGCGAAGCCAGCTGCACGGCGGGAGCATTGTCTTGGCCGGTCAACGGCGGCACGTTCGACAGGACCTCGGTGACGATGCCGCAGTCTTCGAACCGCGCCCGTATTTCCGCATCCAGCTGTTCCGCGTAGGCCGCCACCTCGTCGAAGACCTCGCGCGACTCTTCCGGCGCGGCCGAACGGATGTCCCAGATGAAGGAGCACTCGCGCGCCAGGATATTCGGCGCAGTGCCGCCACGGACCAGGCCGATGGTGACCGTGGCATGCGGCGGCTCGAAGCCGTTGGGGACGCCGTTCGCCGCAAGCCGGTCGGCGATCTCCACGATGCGGGACATCAGGCGCGTCGCCACCATGTTCGCGCTGACGCCCAGGTGGGTCTGGCTGGAATGGGCTTCGTGGCCCAGCACCGTGGTGCGCAAGCCCATGATGCCCTTGTGACGTTCGACAATGCGCATGCCGGTGGGTTCGCCGACAATCACGACGGCGGGTCTGGGCACGCTGGCCATCAGTGCTTCGATCAGCGACGGTGCACCCAGCAGTCCTACTTCTTCGTCGTAGGACAACGCGAAATGGATCGGGCGTTTGAGATCGGCGGCAAGCATGCGCGGCACGCGCGAGAGGGCGGTGGCAATGAATCCCTTCATGTCGGCCGAGCCACGCCCATAAAGCCTGCCGCTGCGTTCGACCAGCGTCCACGGATCGCTGCTCCAGTCCTGTCCATCCACCGGCACCACGTCGGTATGGCCGGAAAGGACCACGCCGCCGGCGACGTGCGGGCCAACCGAGAACAGCAGGTTGGCCTTGCCGCCTTCGGCGGCGGGAATGCGCGTGGAAGTGACGCCCACGCCCTGCAACCAGGTTTCCACCGATTCGATCAGGGCGAGGTTGGAATTGCGCGAGGTGGTGTCGAATGCCACCAGATGTGCGAGCCACTCGCGTGCGCTGGAAGGATTGGCGGGTGGGTGGATGGCCAAGAGCTGCCCTGTCGATGAAGGATGCTCAGAGCGTAGCCGTGCAGCCACGCGATGGACATACCGAACGGGTCCGCGACTTAGCAGAAAGCGCGCGTGCCGCGCCGAACAGCCACAGCCCCAGACACGATCCTGGCCTGCGAGCGCACGACGTGAGTGTCCTTTCCAGCTAAGTCGCTCGCCACTTTGGTCAAGAGCGACGCCGCTTGCACGACTACGGTGCCGGTATGACACTCCTGCGCCTGCTGGCCATCCTTGCCGCCTCCGCTTCGCCCACCCTTTCCCAGGCTGGCGAGTCCGCCAAGCCATTCCACTGGAGCAATGGCGCCGCCATCGCCACTGAATACGTCTGGCGCGGGCAGTCACTCACCGACGGCAAGCCGGCCATCTTCGGCGAACTGAAAATTTCCCATGAGACCGGTGTGTATGGCGGTATCTGGGCCGGAAGCCTG
>JBDTZK010000467.1:0-2561 GCA_040005195.1 Pseudoxanthomonas sp. | reverse complement strand
GCACAGCATCCAGCGGCGCTGGTTGCAGCCTGCACGGCTCGCCAACCCGGGTGCGCCACAGGATTCGCCCCGCCGCGACATCTCCGGCCTTGGCCGCGTTGATGGCATAGGCATAGCCATTGTTGCTGGCTGCGAACACCATGGAAAAGGTTACGCCTCGGTGTTGGCCCGTGGTCACTTTCACCCGGTCCACGTACAACGGCGAGGCGTACAGCCGTGGTGGTTGGCCATCGACCGGATCCAGCTGCGGCGACTCCCACAGCAATCCGAACGAGGAGCCACCGACATTGCCCGGGGTGAGCACGGTCTGCCGGGAATGCCAGCCGCTGCGTTGTGCATCGCCGTGGAAGGTGGGCGCGTCCACCCCCGCCTGCGTGTCGTTCATGAAGGGAGCTTGGCTCATCGCCTGCCCGACGATCCGCGTCGCGGCATCGGGCGAGGCGGCACCAGGCGAAGTCATGGCCGCGCCTTCGCGCGGCACCTTAATGTTTGCGGTCCACAGGATCGCGTTGAGCAGGGTCTTGCGCAGCATCGGATGGTCAAGCGCGGCCAGATAATGCGCACCGGTGAATCCGAAGGAGCGGCCGCCTTGCGCACGCTCATAAGCCCAGGCCAAGGTTCTCTTTTCCGGCAGGTCTTCGACCACGCTGGCGCCGTCGCGATACTGTACGTGCAGCGTGCCAGTCAGGATGGGAGCTACACCCGTCTCCGCGAAGCGCACGGTCGGATAGAACTCGTCGCGATAGCTGAAGTCGCGCACTCCTCTGCTCAGTGGATGTGAAGGATCCGCGACCCGCACCTCGACCGTTTCCGTGCTGCGATCAAAGGTACCGAAGCGCGCCCCGCCCAACCAGCGCGTCAGGTCGATGCCGGTGTCGTCGGCGGGGACCGTGGACGCTTGGTGTAAGGCCACCAGCCCGACCCCGCGCTTCATCAGCGCTTCGAACTGACGGCGTTGACCGGCATCGAGCAAGGGATGTTTTTCCAGTCCGTCGAAATACAGCACAAGCGTCGATGCGCCATCGAAAGCAGTGGGATCCTTCGGCCATCCATCAGCGAAAGTTACGATCTCCGCTCCGCGTGCTTCGGATGTGGCGCGCAGGAACGATTCCAGCAGGCGCACGCCATCGGGATAGGAATGGCGCGCGGGACCCTCGCTGGCTGCACCGCCGATCAGGATGATCCTTTTCCGCTCGCCCCCGCCGCACGCCGCGAGGAGGGCCACGGCTACTATCGCGATCACGAAAAAGAACACGTGCAGCGATGCCCTCATCAGGCAGCATCCACCACGCAGCGGAAACCGATGCAGCCAGAGCGGTCCTTGGACGGTGCCATCAGCAGGTACTTGCCGTGCTGGTCAAGCCGGTAGGCTTGCGGAAAATACCAGTGAGAAGTCTGTGGCTGGTAAGCACTGCCTCCACGCAGGACCGCAGCGCGGGTGTGCTCATCCTGGTATTCGTCCGTCCATTGCCACACGTTGCCCACCAGGTCTTCAACCCCGAACGGGCTTGCGCCCTGCGGATGGGCATCGACCTCACTGGGCGGCAGCAGCCGGCGACCACGGTTGGTCCTTGGCGTGCAGCGGTCATCCCAGTCGCTGCCCCACGGATACAGGCGGCCATCAAGGCCCTGCGCGGCGTATTGCCACTCCCATTCCTGTGGCAGGCGCTTGCCGGCCCAATGCGCATACGCACGCGCATCCTCCAGCGACACCCAGGTGACCGGCTTGTTGTCCCAACCTGCGCGTGGCGCGCCGTCTTTCCAGTCGGCCAGAAAGTTCTGGTCGTCCTTGGGCCAATAGCCGCTTTTATCGATGAAGCGCTTGAACTGCGCATTGGTGACCGGATAGCGGTCGATGTGGAACGTTTCCAGCGTCATGCGCTGGCGGTGATGACGGCGCGGGCAATCTTCCCAGGGATACTGGAAATCCTGTCCGGCCCAATTGAAACCCTCGATCTCGATGCCACCTACCTGGAACAGGAATTCGCCTGCGGGAATCCTGACCATGCCCTCCGGCGACTGTGACTGCGCCGCCGTCGGCGCAATGGCCACCCGTTGTTGCGTAACCGGCTTCCACCCCGCGGAATAGCCACTGAGCGGCGTGCGCGACAGCGCCTGCATTACCTGCAGAAATTCCGGCAGGCCCGGCTCGTCAGTGCCGGCGTGCAAGGCCAGCACGGCGCCGAAACCACGCGCTTCCATCGGTAATGCAACGACGGCATTGCCATCGACAATCAGCGGCTGCAGCTCGACACCGTTCCACGCATCGAAATAGCGCGCGCCGTCGACATGCGGCAGGGCCATCTGTTCCCCATCAACGGCGTATTCGTTGCGATTGATCAGGGTCCATAGCACGCGGCCTGCGCCCGGGAAGCGGCTGATGAATATCCCCGCCTGCAAGCTTGGCTGGTACGGTTCCCAATCCATGCTGACCATCAGCGGCGCGAACTGGCGCGCGATGGTGGCGATACGACGCAAGGCTTCGCCATCGCGCGGGGTGAACTCGTTGTACAGACCCCAGATGTTTTCCCAGGCGTTGTAGCCGATGCCGTTGAAGAAGA
>JBDTZK010000466.1:0-2567 GCA_040005195.1 Pseudoxanthomonas sp. | reverse complement strand
GCTACTACGCCGGCATGACCGCGCGCTACTGGATCGAGGCCATTTCCGGCCTGCCTTGTTCGGTCGAGATTGCCAGCGAGTACCGCTATCGGGCCGCGCATGCGAATCCGAAACACCTCATCGTCACCATTTCCCAGTCCGGTGAAACCCTGGACACCATGGAGGCGCTGAAGTACGCCAAATCACTCGGCCACCTGCACACGCTGTCGATCTGCAACGTACCCGAAAGCGCCATCCCCCGCGCCAGCGAACTGGTCTGCTACACGCGCGCCGGCGCAGAGATCGGCGTGGCGTCGACCAAGGCGTTCACCACCCAGCTGGCCGCGCTGTTCCAGTTGTGCGTGGTGCTGGGCAAGCTGCGCGGCGTGGTCAGCGAAGCCGACGAAGCCGACTATCTGGAGCAACTGCGCTTCCTGCCCGGCAGCGTGCAACACGCGCTCAACCTGGAACCGCAGATCGCGATCTGGGCCGAGAAATTCGCGCGCAAGGACAACGCCTTGTTCCTGGGGCGTGGCCTGCACTATCCCATCGCGCTGGAAGGCGCTTTGAAGTTGAAGGAAATCACTTACATCCACGCCGAGGCCTACCCGGCCGGCGAACTCAAGCACGGTCCGCTGGCGTTGGTTGATGCGGAAATGCCGGTAGTGGTGATAGCACCCAACGACAAGCTGCTGGAAAAAGTGAAGTCCAACATGCAGGAAGTCAGCGCACGCGGCGGCGAACTGTTCGTGTTCACCGACCAGGACAGCAACTTCACCGAATCCGAAGGCGTCCACGTTATCCGCACCCCGCGCCACGCCGGTGTGCTCAGCCCCATCGTCCACACCATCCCCGTGCAGCTGCTGGCGTACCACACCGCACTTGCGCGTGGCACCGACGTGGACAAACCACGCAACCTGGCGAAAAGCGTCACGGTGGAATAGTTTCCAACGGGGGTCTCCTCGTTCGAAATTTCGCGGTGACGGTGAAATAACCGCTGGCTGTGCAGCAAATAGAGCCGCTGCACTTATAGTCCGGTCAGCCATAGCACTCCTCTAAAAACCCCTCTCTCGTTCACGGGAGAGGGCAGGCCGGAAGGCGGCCGGGTGAGGGCGCTCTCCACGAACCGAGTCCCGCACTAACAGCGCCCCCATCCGCCCTGCGGGCACCTTCCCCCGCAAGCAGGGGAAGGGTTCAATCACGCAGTCTTGTCGCGGCACTAAGCCCGATAGAACTCTTCTCCGGTAAACAAGAGCGGGGGACTCAACCAGGGCGCCTTTGAAAACTCCTCTCCCGTTCACGGGAGAGGGAAGGCCGCAACGCGGCCGGCTGAGGGGCTCTTCGCGGCCAACTTTCAGTGCTGACTGTGATGCTGCGTGCACCGCCCTTATGACGGTTCATCCGGTTGACGCAGACCTCGGTCAGCGCGATCTTCGCTGGTCGAACCTCCTGCAGGACCGTGCTACAAAGTAAGCCCTTCACGGGAATTGCCATGCCCGATATCGACACGCGCCAGCACCAGCGCTACCCCACGCTCGACAGCGCACAGCTTGCCACTGCAAGGCGCTTCGCCAGTGGGCCGGAACGCCACTTCGCACCGGGCGAAACGGTGTTCTCCGTTGGCGACACACATGCGCCCATGTGGCTGGTGCTGGCGGGCGGCATTGCCGTGGAGCGGCGCGATGGGTTGGGGCATGTGCAGCCGATTACCGTGCACGGCGCGGGCCAGTTCACCGGTGAAGTCAGCCAGCTCGCCGGGCGCGGTTCATTGGCCGCAGGCAGCGCCGGTCCGGAGGGCTGCACCGCCGTGCCGTTGGATGCCGCGCACCTGCGCGCGTTGCTGATTGGTGTCGCGGAGTTGGGCGAGCTGGTGATGCGCGCGCTGATCCTGCGCCGCGTAGGCCTGATCGAAAGCGATGCCGCCGGCTCCGTATTGGTCGGCAAGCCCGATGAAGCGCATCTGGTGCGGCTGCAAGGCTTTCTGACCCGCAATGGCTATCCCAACACCTTGCTGGATGCCGACACCGACCAGGAAGGACGCGAACTGGTGGAGCGGCTGGGCATCCAGCCCGCTGACCTGCCCTTGATGATCTGTCCCAACGGGACCGTGTTGAAGCAGCCAACCGACCTGGCTGCCGCAGTGTGCCTGGGCATGGTCCCCGACCTGGACCCCGACACCGTGTACGACGTGGCCATCGTCGGTGCAGGGCCTGCGGGTCTGGCCGCAGCTGTATACGCCGCGTCGGAAGGACTGTCGGTGGTGGTGCTGGACCAGCGTGCGATTGGCGGGCAGGCCGGCGCCTCGGCGCGCATCGAGAATTACCTGGGCTTTCCCACCGGTATCTCCGGGCAGGCGCTGGCGGGGCGCGCCTACAACCAGGCGCTCAAGTTCGGTGCCGAGCTGGCGCTGCCGCTGCAAGTGTTGGCGTTGCAATGTCCCTCGCATGACGCCGCGCCCGACACGCCGCTGTTGCTGCAACTGGACAGTGGCGCCACCGTGCAGGCGCGCACCGTGGTCGTCGCCTCGGGCGCACGCTACCGGCGGTCGGAGGTGCAGAATCTGGCCCAGTTCGAAGGCAACGGTGTGT
>JBDTZK010000465.1:0-2572 GCA_040005195.1 Pseudoxanthomonas sp. | reverse complement strand
GCTTTGGTTGTACGCGGTACCAGCAATGCCATCCGCCAACAGGGCCGGCGTCAACGTGAGGGTCGGTGTCACAACAACGACCGTGTAGGCACGCGCCATGTTTTGCCCGTGCGCATCAGTGGCGGTGACGGTGAAGTTGAAGCTGCCCGAAGCCGTACTGGTTCCGGACAAGCTGCCGTTGGTGTTCAGCGTCAGGCCGGTGGGAACGATTCCACTACTCACGGTGAAGGCATAGGGCGCCACGCCGCCGGAAGCGGAAAGACTCTCGTTGTAGACCAGGCCCGCCGTGGTGTCAGGCAACGTGGCCGGGTTGATGGCGAGGGTCGGCGCCGACACATTCAGAGCGAAGTTGTGGGTAACGGTGAACGGCGCACCTGCACCCGTCAGACCGGTGTCGGTAGCCGTAACGCTGATTGAATAGCTGCCCGGTGTCGTCGGCGTACCAGACAACGTGTCGCCACTGAAGGTGACGCCGGTGGGCAATGCACCGCTCAACACATACGTGTACGGACCCGGGCTGCCGCTGGCAGTAAATACCTGCGAGAACACGACGCCGTACGGCGCGTTCAACACAGTGCCCGTGGCCGGGGTCAACGCCAGCGTAGGCGCTGCGATATTCAACACGTAAGCGTTGGTCACCGTTGCCGGCGTGCCGCTGGTGCTGTCGGTGGCGGTCACACTGAGGTTGAACGCGCCCGATTGGGTGGGCGTGCCACTCAACGTGGCCGTAGCGGCATTGAAGCTCAGGCCGGTCGGCAAGGTACCGGTCAGCGCAACCGTATACGGCGCGAAACCGCCACTGGTCGTCAGCACCTGGCTGTAGGCGTTGCCTGCGGTTCCACCTGGCAGGGTCGCCGGGCCCAGGACCAGAGTCGGTACAGCGACGGCGACCGTGTAGGCACGCGCGCCGGTCTGTCCGTGCGCATCGGTCGCGGTCACGGTGAAGTTGAAACTGCCCGATGCCGTGGTAACACCAGACAAGGTGCCGTTGTTGTTCAACACCAGCCCGGTGGGCAGGGCACCACCGGTTACGGTGAAGGCGTAGGGCGCAATACCGGCGGAAGCGGAAACACTCGCGCTGTAGGACAGGCCCGCCGTGGTGGCGGGCAACGTGGCTGGCGCAATGAGGAGGGTCGGTGCAGACACCGTGAGCGTGTAATTGTTGGTGATCGAGAACGGTGCGGCGCTACCACCGCTGCTGTCGGTCGCGGTAATCGTGACGGGGAAGTTTCCGGGCTGGGTCGGTGTGCCCGAGAGCACGCCCGTCCCGGCATTGAGACTGAGGCCGGCGGGCAGGGTTCCGATCAATGCGTAGCTGTAAGGTGCGCTGCCGCCGCTGCCGGTGAAGGTCTGCGAATACGCGGCGCCGTAGGTCAACGGCAACGTGCCGCCGGCGGGTGAAAGTACCATCAGTGGGGCGCTGACGGTGATCGTCACCGTCGCTGGTGCGGACGTGCCGCTCGCATTGGTGGCGGTGTAGGTGAAGCTGTCGCTGCCGGCATAGCCGACGGTGGGCGTGTAGCTGATGCTGGTACCGCTGGCGGTTGCCGTGCCGTGAGCCGCGCCGGTCGCCACGGCAACTGAAGTTGCGACACCGCCGCTCAGGTTCAAGGTAATCGGATTGACGCTGCTGCCATAGGCAACGGTGGCACTGAGCGCCCCAGCTATCGGCGGCGCGACATAGGTGAACAAGTTCTGCCCGTTCGTGGCGCTGGTGCCGCCGGCGGTGGTGACCGTGACATTGCCGCTACCGCTGCCGGCAGGCGCGGTGGCTGTGATCTGGGTGGCGCTGACGACCGTAGCCGCGATCCCATTGGCCGCGCCAAACTTGAGCGCAGTGGCTCCCGTAAAGCCAGTGCCGTTGATGGTGACCGACGTGCCGCCGGCTGCGGGGCCGGTGCTGGGGGTGACCGAAGTCACTACCGGCGGCGCGACGTAGGTGAACTGGTCCTGCGCAACGGCGGGGCTGGTGCCGCCGGCGTTGGTGACCCTGACATCGACGGTACCCGTGCCAGCAGGCGCGGTGGCCGTAATCTGGGTTGCGCTATTGACGGTAAAGCCGGTCGCGGCGGTGGCACCAAACGTCACCGCAGTGGTACCACTGAAACCGCTGCCCGTGATGGTGACCATCGTGCCCCCGGTGGCCGGGCCGGCGGACGGGGTGATGGAGGTCACCGCCGGTCGCGCGACATACGTGAACTGGTCCGCCGCGCTGGTGTTGCTAGTGCCGCCAGCGTTGGTAACCCTGACATCGACGGTACCCGTGCCAGCCGGCGCGATGGCCGTGATCTGGGTGGCGCTGTTGACCGTAAAGCCGGTCGCACTGGTCGCACCAAACGTGACTGCAGTGGTGCCGCTGAAGTTGGTGCCGCTGATGACTACCGACGATCCACCAGTGGTGGGGCCGGAGGTGGGGGTGATGGAAGTCACCGCTGGCGGCCCGGCGACGGTGAACGAGTACGCGCGACTTCCTGTGTAGGGGCCGGTGCCCGTGCTGCTGTCGGTCGTAGTCAGGGTGAAATTGAACGTGCCCGCTGCCGTCGGCGTACCGCTCAAGGTGCCTATGGCGGAC
>JBDTZK010000464.1:0-2573 GCA_040005195.1 Pseudoxanthomonas sp. | reverse complement strand
GGCGGACGCCGGCCACGGAAAACCTTGTCCGAAACCATGCCGAATGAAATCGCGCCTGCGATACCGGCAAGGGTACTGATCATCAACAAGGTGCCCGCGGCAGGCAGCGAAAAACCGCGCGCCTCCTGCAGGTAGAGCACACCCCAGGAATTGATCGCATAGCGCGTCACATAGGTCAGCGCACTGGCCAGGCACAGCACCCAGATCGCGGGAATCTTGAGGATGGAGAGCTGCAGGCCGATGACCGACTTGGCTGCGGGCTTTGCGGCCTCGCCGTAGTGATCGTTTTTCCAGTCGTTGACCGTTGGCAGGCCCAGGGTGCGCGGGCGATCCTGGATCAGCAGGAAGCAACCGATGGCGGTGACGATACCGATGAGGCCGGGCCCCCAGAATCCCCAGCGCCAACCCAGCGCGGCGACCGCGCTGCCCACGACCAGGAAGGTCAGTCCTTCGCCGATGGAATGCGCCGTACTCCACACACCATAGGCCCGGCCGCGCTCCTTGTTGGAGAACCAAGCGGTCATCGCCACGACCCCACCCGGCGCACCAAAACTCTGGAACCAGCCGTTCAATCCCCACAGCAATACCGCCGCCCACAAGGCGGTGGTGAAGCCCATCATCAGGTTGCACACAGCAGTGGCCAGGAACGCGAAGGCCAGAAACCGCTTCATGTTGGCGTGATCGGCCAGGAAGCCGTTGGTCAACTTGCCGATGGCGTAGGTGTAGAACAGCGCCGAGCCGATCATGCCCAGGTCGCTGGGTGAGTAGGTGCCCGAATCGATCAGCGGCTTCTTCACCACCCCCAACGCAAGCCGGCAGGTATAGATGAGTCCGTAGCCCAGGGTGATGGCCAGCATCACCCGGAATCGATGGCGCTTGAACAGGCTGTCGACCTGGCTGCGATCAGTCATTTCCGGCGCGTCGGCGCCGGTCGAGAAGAACTTCAGAATTCCACCGGCCACGATTCCCTCCCAGGAATAGTCGGACTTGCGCACCATGCACGCAGGTATTCAGCGCATCGTCGGAATGACGAAACTCTGGTCGGACACAGGCCCGCCTTTCGGCCAACGCTGGGTGATGGTCTTGGTGCGCGTGTAGAAGCGCACGCCATCCATGCCGTACTGGTTGAGGTCGCCGAAACCGGAACGCTTCCAGCCACCAAAGCTGTGGTATGCCACCGGCACCGGGATCGGCACATTGATCCCGACCATGCCGACTTCCACACGATCAGCGAATTAGCGCGCGGCGTCACCGTTGCGGGTGAAAATGGCCACGCCATTGCCGTACTGATGCTTCGATGCCAGCTCCAGCGCCTCTTCGAAAGTATCAGCGCGCACGATCTGCAACACCGGCCCGAAGATCTCTTCGCGATAGGTCTTCATCCCGGACGTCACGTGGTCGAACAGCGTCGGCCCCAGGAAGTAACCCTCCTCGCTGCCAGGCAGTGAGAAACCACGGCCGTCCAGCACCAGCTCGGCGCCTTCGTCGACACCGATCTGGATATACGACTCGATCTTGCTGCGGTGCGCGGCATTGATGACTGGCCCGTAGTGCGCCTGTTCATCGGTGGAGTTGCCGATGCGCAGGCCGTTGATGGCCACGATGAGTTTTTCGCGCAATAGATCGGCGGTTTCCTTGCCCACAGGCACGACCACCGGCAACGCCATGCAGCGCTCGCCCGCCGAACCGTAGCCGGCGCCGATCAGGTCGGCCACCGTCTGGTCCAGGTCAGCATCGGCCAGCACGATGCCGTGGTTCTTCGCCCCACCCATCGCCTGCACGCGCTTGCCATGCTGGGCGCCCATCGAATACACCGATTGCGCGATGTCGGAAGAGCCAACGAAACTCACCGCCTTGATGGTGGGATGTTTGAGGATGGCCTCGACCGTGTCCTTATCGCCGTGCACCACATTGAGCACGCCCGGCGGCAGGCCGGCCTCGATCATCAGTTCGGCCAAACGCACGGGCACCGACGGATCACGCTCGGAGGGTTTGAGGATGAAGGCATTACCGCAGGCAATGGCCGGGCCGAACATCCACATCGGGATCATCGCCGGGAAATTGAACGGCGTAATACCGGCCACCACGCCCAGCGCCTGGCGTGCGGAATACACATCAATGCCCGGACCTGCGCCCTGTGTGTATTCCCCTTTCAGCAGGTGTGGAATGCCGCAGGAAAACTCGATGACTTCCAGGCCGCGCTGTAGGTCGCCCTTCGAATCGGAGATGACCTTGCCGTGCTCGGACGAAAGCAGGTGTGCCAGTTCATCCATGTGTACTTCGAGCAGGCGCTTGAACTCAAACATCACCCGCGCGCGTCGCTGTGGATTGACCTGGGCCCATTGCTTCTGCGCGACGGCGGCATTGGCCACCGCGCGATCCAGTTCCTCCAGAGACGCCAGCGGCACTCGCGCCTGCACAACGCCCTTGTTGGGGTCGAAGATGTCGCCAAACCTGCCGGAGGTGCCTGCGACGGACTGGCCGCCGATGAAATGTTCGAGAGTGCGCATGAATAGTTTCCTGCAGAAGTGGGCGATGCGTCAGGGCTTGCGCACGATCCAGTCGTGCGCCGG
>JBDTZK010000463.1:0-2573 GCA_040005195.1 Pseudoxanthomonas sp. | reverse complement strand
GCAGGCCGCGGGCGTCGGCATTCCCCAGGGCTACCCCGACTACGTACTGCACACCATGGTGCGTGTCATGCGCGCGGGCGACGAAGTCAAGATCTCCAAGCGCGCCGGCAGCTACGTGACGCTGCGTGACCTGATCGAATGGACCAGCAATGACGCGGTGCGCTTCTTCCTGCTCTCGCGAAAGCCCGACACCGAGTACGTGTTCGATGTCGACCTGGCGCTGGCGCAGAACAACGACAACCCGGTGTACTACGTGCAATACGCCCACGCCCGCATCTGCTCGGTGCTGGCGGCCTGGGGCGGCGACGTGGCCAGCCTGCGGGAAATCGATCTGTCGCCGCTGGACAGCCCCAAGGCCCTGGGCCTGATGCTGGAGCTGGCGAAGTACCCGGAAATGCTGCGCGCCGCCGCCGCCGACTTCGCGCCGCACGACGTCACCTTCTACCTGCGCGACCTGGCCGCCAGCTACCACAGCTATTACGATGCCGAGCGCATTCTGGTCGACGACGAAACGGTGAAGCTGGCTCGCCTGGCGCTGGTCGCCGCAACGGCCCGGGTGTTGCACAATGGATTGCAGGTTCTCGGTGTGAGCGCACCGCAAAAGATGTGAAACAAGCCAAGATGAAAAGACAGCGTGGTTCCGTGATCGTGGGCATCATCATCGGCATGGTGCTGGGACTGGCCGCAGCCCTTGCGGTGGCGGTCTACGTCACCAAGGTGCCGATCCCCTTCCTCAACCGCGGCGCCAACCGCAGTGCCGACCAGGATGCGGCGGAGTCGCGCAAGAACCAGAACTGGGACCCGAATGCGCCGCTGTACGGCAAGAACCCGGCCAAGGCGCTGCCGCCGGCGCCGGGCATCATCGCGCCGCCGTCACCGGCTGCGATGCCAGCGACGCCAGCGACCGCGATGGTCGCGCCCGCCGTCGTTGGCCCGACCATGACCGAGCCTGCCGCCTCGGCGCCCCGCGCCCCGGCCCGGCCTCCGGTCGCTTCGGCCGACCCGCTGGGCGACCTGGCCGCCGCACGCTCGGCTTCGCCAGGGGCGGATCCCTTCCTGTATTTCGTCCAGGTCGGCGCGTTCCGCACGCCAGAGGACGCCGAGGCGCAGCGCGCCAAGCTGTCACTGATGGGCGTGGATGCCAAGGTGACAGAGCGCGAGCAATCCGGCCGCCAGGTCTACCGGGTGCGCGTCGGCCCCTTCGAGAAGAAGGAAGAAGCTGACCGCAACAAGCAAAAGCTCGACACCGGCGGCATCGAAACCGCCCTGGTGCGGGTGCAGCGCTAACCCAGGAACCTTCCAGGCTACCTGCGCTCAGACGGTGACATCAAGGAGTGAATCGGACATGAATCGACGCGAGTTTTCCGCAGGCGCCGCCTGCGTCCTGGCGACCGCCGCCATCGGCCTTCCCGGCCTGGCCTGGGCCCAGAAGAAGCCCGAAGACGGCACCGATTACCGGTTGCTGGACAAGCGCGTGGCGGTTGAAGCCCCGGCCGGCAAGATCGAAGTGGTTGAGTTCTTCTGGTACAGCTGCCCGCACTGCAACGCCTTTGAACCCCGGCTCGAAGCCTGGTCCAGCAAGCTGCCGGCGGACGTGGTGTTGCGCCGCGTACCGGTCGCCTTCCGCGACGATTTCGTGCCCCAGCAACGGCTCTTCTACGCACTGGAGGCGATGGGCAAGCTGCCCGCGCTGCATACCAAGGTGTTCAATGCGATCCACGTGGAAAAGCAGCGCATCGACAAGGAGGCCACGATCCTGGAATGGGTCGCCAAGAATGGCGTGGACCGGGCCAAGTTCCAGGAGTCGTACAACTCGTTCTCGGTGTCCACCAAGGCCCGGCGCGCGGCCCAGTTGCAGGACGCCTTCAAGGTGGAGGGCGTGCCGGCCCTGGGCATTGCGGGGCGCTACTACACTGACGGAAGCATGGCGGGCAACATGGATCGCGCCCTGCAGGTGACGGAGTACCTGGTCGCCGAAACCCGTAAATCCAAGTAGCCAGAACATGGCGGCCGGACCTCCCGGCGGCACGAAAAAGAGCCCTTCGCGGGCTCTTTCTTGTTTCCGGCCGCTACAATGCACAGCAAGATTCGTGCCTTTATGAACCAAACTACCGCATCCCTTCTGCTCTCGATCGTTCTGGCTCTGTCGGGCGCCACGGCCTTTGCCGAAAAAGCCGACCGGGCCAAGCCCATGAATGTGGAGGCCGACGCCCTGCGCTACGACGACCTCAAACAGACCAGCGTGTTCACCGGGCGCGTGGTGCTCACCAAGGGCACCATCGTCATCCGGGGTGCCCGGGTCGACGTGCGGCAGGACCCGGAGGGATACCAGTACGGGGTGGTCACGGCCGAGCCAGGCAAGCTTGCGTTCTATCGCCAGAAGCGCGAGGGCGTGGATGAATTCATCGAGGGCGAGGGCGAAGTCATCGAATACGACGGCAAGGCCGACCGCGTCAAATTCATCCGGCGCGCCGAACTGCGGCGCTACCGGGGCGCCAGCGTGACCGACGAGTCGGTCGGCAATGTCATCACCTACGACAACACCACCGATGTATTCGCCGTCGATGGCGGCG
>JBDTZK010000462.1:0-2579 GCA_040005195.1 Pseudoxanthomonas sp. | reverse complement strand
CGACCCGCGACCCGCGACCCGCGACCCGCGACCGCGACCCCGTGCTGCAATACGCGTGCCGCGATAGGAATGCCGCATCGTCGTGGACGGTGTTGAACGCGCCTGCTGACCAACACGCGGCCCTGGTCGACAGAAGAAAGTGACCTCCGGCATCTGGATGGCTGCGCGTATCGACGCGCATCATGGTCGCGCACCCACAGAGACCGCCGCCATGTCTGTTATCACCTTGCCCGCCCTGACTCCCTACCTGGCCACTGCTGGGATTGGCTGGCTGTATTACCGCCGCATCCGTCGCAGTTTTGGTCGGCAGCCCTGGCAACCCAAGCGCACGGTGGCGCGGCTGGCGCTGGTTTCGCTGGTGTCGTTAGCCCTGCTGGCCGCGGCCATCTACCTGCCGCATGTCGGGCCGGGTATTGGCATCGGTGCGCTGGTGGGCGCGGTGTTGGGTGCGTTCGGACTCAGGCACACGCATGCGCAGGTCATCGATGGACTGCGTTACTACACGCCCAATCCGTGGATAGGCGGCGGACTCACCCTGCTGTTGATCGGCAGGTTGGCGTGGCGTTGGGGGCAGGGGTCTTTTTCCAGCGGCGGCGCACAGGCCGCGCAGCAAGCGAGCCCCCTGACCATGGGCATCGCGGCAACGCTGATCGCCTATTCGTTGGTCTATAGCAGCGGGTTACTGATGCGTATGCGGAACCTGGGTGAAGTTGCTGCTCAACAAGATCCGTGAATAACAAGACTGGCTGTTGATCAGGTCTTGTCTGGCCAGGAGAAAAAATCTGCTGGGCGCGTCTGCCCTTTAATGGGCAGGCGCTTGCAAGGACCGCTCTTATCGAAAGCCTTCAGTCTCTGACTGAAATGTCCACGCAGGGCGATAGACGCCCTGAGCTCAGGTAAGCGCCGTGGTGCCTTCATAAGGCAGCGGCGTGGCCCCGAGTGCCAGCAGCGCAGCTTCCGCGGCGGGCAGCTGTTCGTCCTCCGCATCCAGCACCACCAGGATGCGTCCGGCGGCAATTTCATCCTCGAACTTGCGACGCACCGGATCCTGCACCGTCGAGCCGACCAGTGCCGACACCCACGTTCCCACCGCCGCGCCGCCTGCAGTGAGCAGGGCCGCACCGGCCAGGGTCACGCCGAGTGGCGGGAAGGCGACGGCCACCAGGCCGGCCAGCAGTCCGGCGGCACCGCCGGTGGCCGCGCCGCGCAAGGCGGCCGGCATGAAGTCGGTGGAGGCATCCTTGTGCCTGTCGGGAATGGAATCGAGTTCGATGTCCTGACGCGCGATCAGCGAAATATTGTCGGTGCCCAGTCCGGCTTCACGCGCCCTGCGCACGGCGTCCTGCGCGGTGGACAGGTCGGGAACACTGAAGATGTGCCGGGTCTGCATGAAAAACTCCTGCGGGGGAATCGCTCCATCTAACCCAGCCCCCGGTTAGTCATGCGTGAGGGGACGCGTGCGCGCATCCGCCAGAATGGACGCCCGACTCCCCGCCCTGGAATCCGAATGCAGCCGATTGAATCGATCCATTGCCCTTATTGTGGCGAACCGATCGACCTGTTCATTGATGACTCGGTCGAAGAGCAGCAGTACGTAGAAGACTGCACCGTCTGTTGCCGGCCGATCAATGTGGCAGCGACCGTCTCGTCCGACGGCGAGGTCAACGTGCGCGCGTGGGCGGAAAACGACGGCTGACCGCCGCGGTTGCGGGTTGCCTGCGGGTTGAACGCCAGCCATTCCAGCGCACTCCATGGGGTGCGTTAGAGTGGCCGCACTCTTTCCTGCCAGGTCGCCCTGCCGATGATGCGGTCCCCTGTTTCGCATGCGTCTAATGCACTGCACGGTGGTAGGCAATGAATCTGCCGCTGCATCTTGGTTTCCTGGGCGCGATAGAGGCTGGCCTGATCGCGTTGCTGATTGGCATGCTGGCGTTCGTGTTCTGGCGGTGGCTGATGCGCATCACCGGGGGAAGTATTGGTCATGCGCTGGGATGGGCCTGTCTTACGGCCGTGGCCGCATCGAGTGGCCTCGATATATGGAATCTCTTCTACCTGGGCATCATGAAACTCGAATCGCCTTTATATGCGCGCCTCGCGTTGCAGGGCATCCACGATGCCGGGTCGCTGGGCGCGCGCGTGGTGTGCGAAGTAACCGGCGCACTCACTGGCGTGGCACTGGGTTGGCTTTGGTTCAGCACTTCAGATCGTAAAAAAAACGTTTCGAAACAGGCTGGATCCAACGATTACACGCCTTGAAATAGCGACTGCGTCACGTTGGCAACGAAGCGCTTACTTGCGACTCACCCTTCGCTAACGAAGCCGGTAACCGCTTCATTCCAGACAGTGGTTAAAAGTGTGTTGGGTTGCAGATTTGCAGCGGTGTTTGATTCAGGACGTGATGGGCATGGTGTGGTCGTGCAGCCAATAATACGCACCCCCAACATCACGGAGTAAACGACGATGAAGAACACCCAACGCAAGCCGCTGATCGCCCTGATTGCCCTGTCCGCTGCACTGGCCATGCCGATGGCATTTGCCGAGAGCGCAGAAGAGGCGCCGCAGCCGACTGAAGCAACCTC
>JBDTZK010000461.1:0-2582 GCA_040005195.1 Pseudoxanthomonas sp. | reverse complement strand
TTTCGGAATCAATCCGCGGGCAATCGGAGCGACTGGATCTGTTCGCGAAGATCAAGCACCTGCCATTTCCCGGTGGTCGCACGTTGCGCACGCCGATGCTGGTCGCGGCCATGGCCTGGTACAAGCTGCGCGACGCCCTCTGGTGACCCGCTGAATTCCTTGGCGGCGGGCTTCGCGGCTACTTTGATCTTGGAAAAAAAGCAGCCGGGCAAGCAAGGCTCTGCGAAGGCAGGACTGGGTCAGGCTTTTGCGCGTGGTGCCAGCAACAATGCCATCAAGGTAAGCGTGGCGGCGGCCGACAGGTAATAGCCCACATAGGCGACCCCGTGTTCTCCTGCCAGGTAAGTGGCAATGGAAGGCGTGAGTGAAGCGCCCAGGATCCCGGCCAGGTTGAATGCCAGCGACGCGCCGGTATAACGCACGGCAGTAGGAAACATGTCGGCCAACAGCGTTCCACACGGTCCATACGTCAGGCCGGTGACCGTCATGCCGATGATCAGGAACAGCAGGACGCCCGGTCCACTGCCCACGCTGAAGAGCCGACCGTAGACCAGTCCGAACACGATGATCGCGATCGTTGCCAGGATCATCGCCGGGCGCCGCCCATGACGGTCGGCGAGCAGTGCCGACACCGGGATGCCGGCACCGAAGAACAACACCGCAATCATCAACATCAGCAGGAATTGTTCGCGGGTGAAGCCCAGCTTGGAGGTTCCCCAGGACAGATTGAACACGGTCATCACGTAGAACAGCACGAACGTCGACACCAGCGCGAAGGTGCCGGCAAGCAGTGCGCCGGGATGATCTCTCAACACGGTCAGCATGGGCAGCTTCACCCTTTCGCCCTTGTCCAGGGTCTTCTGGAAATCCGGCGTTTCGGTGATACGCAAACGCACCCACAGCCCTACGAACACCAGCGCTGCGCTCGACAGGAACGGAATCCGCCAGCCCCAGGCCAGGAATTGCGCGTCGCTCATCACTTCCGTCAGCAGCAGGAAGATGCCGGTCGAAAACAGGAATCCGAGCGGCGCACCCAGCTGCGGGAACATGCCGTACCACGCGCGCTTGCCGGGTGGTGCGTTCTCGGTCGCCAGCAGCACCGCCCCGCCCCATTCGCCGCCCAGGCCCAGGCCCTGGCCGAAACGGCAAACCGCCAGCAGGATCGGCGCCAATACGCCGATGGTGGCGTACGTCGGCAACAGGCCAATGGCGATCGTCGAAAGACCCATCGTCAGTAATGCCGCGACAAGCGTGGCCTTGCGTCCGACGCGGTCACCAAAGTGGCCAAACACCGCCGAGCCGATGGGCCGTGCGAAGAATGCCAGGGCGAAAGTAATCAGTGATTTCAGTGTCGCTGTCGCCGGATCGCTTTCCGGAAAAAACAACTGCGGAAACACGATCACCGCGGCGGTGGCGTAGATGTAAAAATCGAAAAACTCGATGGTCGTGCCGATGAGGCTGGCGAACAGCACGCGACGTGGTGAATTGGTAACGGCAGCGGTAGTGGTCATGTCATACGTCTGGCGGGGCTGCGCCGATTCTGGCAGATTCTCCGGCAGTACAGCGAGCCTGCGTCCTTGATGCTGGCGCAATGCAGGGATGGTCCAAGCCGGAATCCGGCTTTATCGGCAATACTTCATCGCGGTTGAGGCGATTACTGCAGCATGCGGCTCAGTCCCAATCGTCCTTGTAGACAAACTTCGGCATCTCCCAGTGGTAGCGGATGGCCAACATGCGCACCACAAAGCCGATGACCATCGCCACCACCATGCCGACGGCGTGATCGATGCCAAGATGCGGCGCGGTCATGTAGAGCGCACCTGTCAGCAGCGAAACACTGGCATACAGCTCCTTGCGGAACAGCAGCGGGATCTGCGTGCACAACACGTCGCGCAATACGCCTCCGAAAGTGCCGGTGATCTCGCCGCTGACCAGGATGATGATCCAGTGCAGGCCCAGCTCCTTGGCGATGTTGCAGCCTATGACGGTAAATACCACCAGGCCGATGGCATCCAGCACCAGGAAGCTGGTGCGCAGGCGCTTGGCGATGGGTGCGATCAGTGCGGTGGCCAGCGCCGCCATCAGCACAATGATCAAATAACTGGGATGCTCGATCCACGACAGTGGATGTCTTCCCAACAGCACGTCACGCAGCGTTCCACCGCCCAGGGCAGTCACGCAGGCAATCACGCAGACGCCCAGCCAGTCCATTTCACGGCGCCCCGCAACCAGGGCAGCGCTCATGGCCTCGGCGGCGATAGCGATAATGTAAAGCGCATGCAGCAACACGGCCTGTCCTGCCATCCAATGCCGCGAAAAAGGCGGCGACGGGCGATTGTGACATCGCAGGCGTGCAGCGTGCTCGCCCTTGCAGCGATCAGCCTTCCAGGTTGATCCAGGTCGCCTTCATTTCCGTGTACTTGTCGAAGGCATGCAGTGACTTGTCACGGCCGTTGCCGGACTGCTTGTAGCCGCCGAACGGTGCGGTCATGTCGCCACCATCCCAGTAGTTCACCCACACGCTTCCGGCACGCAACTTGCGCGCCACGCGGTGTGCGCGACTGATGTCGCTGGTCCAAACG